>CAZRDN010000030.1:0-5149 GCA_964598875.1 uncultured Gammaproteobacteria bacterium | reverse complement strand
TTATTTTCGCTTGGCTGATGCCTGAACTGACAACTAAATCAGACGTAAATTTGCTATTAACAACTATGCCCTGGGAAAACCTCAGGATTTGTCCACTCAACCACCTTTTCCATACAGTGCCCTGCGCCAGCTGAAAATCTAAACCATGCAAAAAAACCAAATAAGGCCAACCAAATGCCAATCTGATCAGCATTAAGGCTGTACCAATTGGTAAGATCTCGCCTGCTGCCAATAATTTTGCTTGCCGTCTCACTTTCCACCAGGGAACTAACCACAATAATGGCAGCCACTTGGGCCAAATAGGCCAGGTCCAACTGGCATTTATAATGTTTTCTCCAGTGGCGCTAACTACATTGGTTAGCACATTTATCGAAGGCAGGTGAGTGGCTAATTGGCTATAATAATTGGCCACACCACCCTGCCGCGGCCTAAAATCTGAAGTAACTAGCAATAAATCTGTCATAACGCACTATTTGTTTGCCGCTTAAAAATAACCTTAATAAAATCCCTTAACTCTTGCCTGGTAATACCACCAACGGCTAATAATAAACTGACATACACTAAGCCGGCTACAGGCACGACACCCCAAAAGACAATAACCTGCTTAAGCCAACTGGCTATAAAGAACATGATCAGTCCAGTCAGGGTTATCTTACTTAGCCGTACTAATAAAAACCTCATATCTAACGACACCAACTGCCGAGCCACCCAAAAACCGGCTACCAATAAAACTATAGTCGAGACCACAGAGGCTATAGCCGCACCTAATGGCCCTAATGCTGGTATTAGTAATAAATTAAGAAGCAGATTAGAGCCGGCGGCTAAGGCTAGATTACCAGTTTGCCTAAGTTGTCTATCACAGGCTGGTAAAAGAGCTCCTACCGGAAAAGTAAGGAACAAAAATATTAAACTAAAAATCAACACCTGCAAAGGCACGATGGCTTCTGTAAAAGCAGGATACACAGCCTTAATGATTTCAGGCGCCAGGGAAATAATCCCCAATGATACCGGCACCGCAATAGCAGTTAAATAAATAATGCCTCTAGTGAAAGTATTGGCCAGTTTTTCCGGAGCAGAAGAAAAGTATGAACTGAAACCAGGAAACAGCGAAGCTGAAAAAGCTGCTGGAATAAACTGGAGGGCAAAAGTTATCTTATAGGCCACGCTATATATACCTACAGCCCTATCACCTGAGAGTAGTGATAGTAAGACTGTGTCCAAATAACCATAAAACCTGGTCAAAACGGCGGCCAAGGCAAAGGGCCAGGCTAACCTGGCTAAAAACCTGTAATCTACCTTATCAATTCTAGGCTTAAGGCTAACTTTGTAGCGCCCACGTAATTGCCATAATGAATAAATACAATTGACCAAGGCGGCCAAGGCTAAGGCGGCCATAAACCATCTTAGGTCACGTGTGAACAAAGAAACTATCAAACCACCACCGGCTGTGATAGCCTGCATTAAAACAGTGCCGATTGACTCCCAGGTTAAATTATGAAAACCCCGGATGGTACTATAGGCTGTTAAGGTAAATGAATCTAAAACCATAACCACCGCTGCAATATAAACAAGCTGTCTAGCTAATAGGCCATAACCAGCCAGCCACATAAAGGCGATGGCTAAAGCCACCACCACCAACATGGCTAATATTTTAAAACCAATGACTAATCTAGCATAACGTTCAGCCGAATCGGGCTGGCGAGCCACTTCACGTGTCAATACATTAGCCAGACCCAAATCAAGTAAAACTGAAAACAATGTGGTTAAAGACAAGGCAAACACATACTTGCCAATAGCCTCGGGGCCGAACAGTCTGGCTAAAAAAGTAAAATATAAAAACGATATTATTTTTTGGCCAACCAATGCCAAAGTAAAAAAACTGGTATTGCGCGCTAGGGCTGACGGTTCAGCTATCATAAGCTAAAGTATATCAAATTAACCCTGGGCTGTAACTTTAAATAACCCCAACAAAATTACAAAGCACCAATACATAAAGTTTGGTGCTTGTATATAAATGACCCTAAAAAATATTAACGCTTACTAAACTGCGGTGCCCGACGAGCTTTCTTAAGACCAGGCTTCTTTCTCTCCTTAACTCTAGCATCTCGCGTCAAAAATCCTGCCGGCCTTAATTGTTTGCGATAATCTTCATTTAATAACAACAATGCCCTGGCTAAACCATGTCTAACAGCTATCGCCTGGCCAGCCTTGCCACCTCCCCCAACTTTAATTTTAGCGTCAATATTCTTTTCCAAGCCAAGTAAGACAACTGGCTGTAGCGCTGTATTAATATAGTCAGCTAATGAAAAATAATCCTGGACTGTCTGGTCATTAACACTAATCTGGCCACTGCCTTTGGCAAATAAACGAATACGGGCAATTGAGGTCTTACGCCTACCAACTGCCACTAAGAAATCCTTACCTGACCTAACTGGTGCGCTGGTCTGTTTGCTAGCAGGCGCTCCTTGGTGTGTTTTGGTCTGAGCACTGACCAACTTCTTACTAGTAGACTTAGCTTTACTGACTCGCTTAGTTGGTACTTTGCCTGATGTTTTTTTAGCTGTAACCATAATTATTCTGATTTTTCTTCACTTTTACTAATAGTTAAATTATTCAACAAAACTCTATTAAGCTTGTTCTTAGGTAACATATGCTGAACTACGCTACGGAAGAGCTTAGCTGGATTTTTGGCAAATTCATATCCTAAGGTAGTTTGTTTAAGTCCCCCAGGATAACCTGAGAAGCGATAATACTGCTTACTGGTAGCCTTACTACCCAACAGACGAATCTTATCTACATTAATAACTTTGACCTCCAAATCCGGCACTTTATTTGGGTAAAAAGAGCTTAGGTGCTTGCCACGTAGCTTAATAGCTGCCTCGCTTGCCACCCTGCCTAAACTACGACCAGCAGCGTCTATTACTATACTATTGGACTTGATAATTTTTTTTCTCATAAATTAAACAAACTCAATGATGGCAATCTTCGCTTTGTCGCCTTTTCTCTGTCCTAATTTAGTTATTCTCAAATAACCACCACGCCTATCTTTATAACGAGGCCCTAACACTTCAATTAATTTCTTAGCTGGACCTTCAGTTGGTAGGCGGCTTATTAATATTCGCCGATTAGATAAAGTGGGCTCCTTGGCTACTGTCACTAATCTTTCTACATATGATCTGACAGTTTTGGCCTTAGCCTCGGTGGTCTTTATTTTTTCATATAATACTAAATTAGCGGCCAAACCCTTAATCAGCGCGCGTCTTGGTCCTATCTTTCTACTTAATATTGATCCTTTTTTTCTATGCCTCATAAATTAAAAACCTTTAGGCCTCCTTCTTGGGTCGGCCGCGCTTTTTTGCCACCTTGTTCTCAGTTGCTGCAGCTTCTTCAGCTTCTGGCTCCTCAGTAACAGCTTTACTGGCTGTTTCTTTTACTACAGCTTCACCAGTTACCACCATAAAATGATCGATCAAAATCTGACTAGCGGTCTTGACTGCTTCCAAGGGCGATAAACCGCCATCTGTCTCAACATCTAGGGTCAATTTTTCATAATTGGTCATCTGGCCAACTCGAACATTTTCCACGGAATAACCCACTCTCCTCACTGGGGTGTAAATAGCATCCACCGCGATTACGCCTATATCCAATTTTTCTTTATCGCGTGACTCAACTGGCACATAGCCACGACCTTGCTGGGCAGTTAATTCCATATCCACACTGGCCTTCTTGTCTGTCAAAGTCATCAAAAGCAGGTCTGGGTTTAAAACTTTAACATCGCTGCTGGTCTGGATATCGCCGGCCGTAACCTGTTTTTCTCCACTAGATTTAAGGGATAACTTAACAGGTTCAGCAGAGAAAATTTGCAATCTTACTTGCTTTATATTCAATAAAATATCTACCACATCCTCGGATACTCCAGGCAAAGAAGAAAATTCATGATCAACGCCGTTTATCTTAACTGCCGTCACAGCCGCGCCTGGTAAAGATGATAACAAAACGCGCCTTAAGGCATTACCTAAGGTGGTGCCGTAACCAGGATAACAAGGCTCAATAGTAATGCGTGCTCTGGTAGCGCTTACTTCCTGGCTAGATATGCTTTGTGGTAATGGTAGCTGTTCCATAAAATTTTCAGTTAAAAATAACCTGAGTTTAGCGTGAGTAAAACTCAATAATTAATTTAATATCAAAGGGTGGTTTAATTTGCTCTGGCATCGGTTTAGCTACCAATTGTCCTTTTAATGACTTAGTATCAATTTGCAACCAGTCATTAGTGTTTGGTTGTTTTCCCCAAACTTTAGCTAGATTTTGCCAGTATGGCTTTTTTAAATAATTCTCATTAACACCTATGGTTTGGCCAGGACGAACCTGGTAAGACGGAATGTCCACTTTTTTGCCATCAACTAAAATATGCCCGTGATTAACCAGTTGGCGTGCCGCTGCGCGTGTTTTAGCAAAACCTAAACGATAAACAATATTATCTAGCCTGCTTTCCAATAACTGCAACAATACTATGTCATTGGCGCCGCGTTGACGAATAGCCTCTTGGTAATAACGCCTGAATTGACGTTCTAATATACCGTAAAGCCAACGTGCTTTTTGCTTTTCTCGTAACTGCAAACCGTAACCCGTTAATTTGGGGCGGCCCTTGGGGCCATGCACACCTGGCGGATAATTGCGTTTAACCACCGGGCACTTATCTGAAGTGCACATCCGCTCACCTACACGCCGACATAAACTATGTTTTGGTCCTAAATATCTTGCCATAATAATATGATTATACTCGTCTGGGTCGCGGTGGCCGACAACCATTATGAGGTGACGGCGTAATATCCTTAATAGAAACTAAATTCAAACCATTAGCATACAAAGCTCTAATAGCCGCATCACGTCCGACTCCCACACCTTTAACATAAACCTCCACTTCTTTTAAGCCGTAATCCCGCACTTTTTCTAAAGCTGTACGAACAATAATGCCAGCGGCATAAGGTGTTGATTTCTTAGGCCCCTTAAACCCAACTTGGCCAGCTGAGCATGTTACTAAAACATTTCCTGTCTGATCGGACAGCGTCACGATAGTGTTATTATAAGTTGCTAAAATATGAGCCTGACCGCGCGTTACTAAGCGCTTCTTCTTACTGCGCTTTTTACG
>CAZRDN010000029.1:423-6284 GCA_964598875.1 uncultured Gammaproteobacteria bacterium | reverse complement strand
TACTTAAAAAAGCTGCTAAAAAAATAGTATTGCCACTTGATGTGGTGATTGATATGACCAGTACCAAGCGCCCAGAAGCTTGGCTGAAACGTGTAAGTGATATTCATAATCGGGATAAGATAGTTGATGTAGGCACGGAGAGCTCTATCCTATATGCTAAGTATTTAAAGAAAGCCGGCACTATTTTTTGGTCCGGTCCGTTAGGTCAGATCGAAGAACAAAATTGGCGCCATAGCACCTTAGCACTCGGTCGGTTGGTTTCAGGCCTAGCTAAACGCCGCACTTATGTAGTAGTGGGCGGTGGTGATACGGCTGGTTTTTTTCATCAACACGGCTTGGAAGTTGATTATTTCTCTACCGGTGGGGGAGCTATGTTAGAATTCTTAGCAGGTAATGAATTGCCAGGACTCGCAGCCTTAGGCTATAGTCGTGGTGGTAAGTAAAATTTTTTATGAAACAAGATATTATCAATGATCTGCAAGCCAGGGAAATACTCGATTCCAGAGGTGATCCCACTATTGAGGTTACGGTTTTAACCGAAGGTGGTGTTACTGGGGTGGCTTCTGTGCCTTCAGGTGCGTCCACAGGCATTCATGAAGCTCATGAATTGAGGGATGGGGACAAAAATAGATATGACGGCAAAGGGGTATTAAAGGCTATTGAGCACGTCAATAAAGATTTAAAGCAGGTATTACGCGGTACTGTCGTCACGGATCAACGTCGTTTAGATACCATCATGGTTGACGTTGATGGCACGGCCAATAAAAGGAATTTGGGGGCTAATGCTATTTTAGGAGTATCCTTGGCAGCAGCTAGGGCTGGTTCTGCGGTTGTTGGTTTGCCGCTTTATAGGTACATTCAAAAAGTTTTTGATTTAGACGATAAGGTTTATTCGTTCCCGGTCCCCATGATGAATATATTGAATGGCGGGGTGCATGCTGATAACAATCTGGCCGTACAGGAATTTATGGTGGTGCCGGAATTTAAACGTGGGCAAGCGGTTGATATTGGCGAAAGTATCAGAGTCGGGGCTGAGGTATTCCATGCTTTAGGGCGAGTACTTAAAGCCAAGAAGTTAGATACGGATGTTGGTAATGAGGGTGGCTATGCGCCAGATATTGATTCCAGTGAAGCCGCCATTGATCTGTTGATGGAGGCGATTGTAAAGGCAGGTTATGAAGCTGGTACGCAAGTTAATCTAGCTTTGGATATTGCGGCCTCTGAATTTTTCCGACAAGGCAAATATCATTTTGAAGGTAAAGAATTAAAACCCAGCGACATGACTGATCTATATAATGAATGGACTAAGAAGTACCCTTTGATTTCCGTAGAAGATGGCTTGGCACAGGATGATTGGCAAGGTTGGACAGAAATGACCAAGCGTTTAGGCAGCAAGATGATGTTGGTAGGTGATGATTTATTTGTGACCAATAGTCAAAGGCTTAAACTAGGTCTTGAGTTTAAGGCGGCCAACTCGGTATTGATCAAACCTAATCAGGTGGGTACTTTAAGCGAGACCATAGATACTGTGCGTGAAGCCCAAGAGCGCGGCTTGAAAATCGTAGTCTCGCACCGTTCCGGAGAAACCATGGACAGCTTTATAGCCGATTTAGCTGTAGCGGTGGGTGCGCCATATATAAAGAGCGGACCAACTTCCAGGGGCGAGCGGGTAGCCAAATATAATAGGCTGATGGAGATTGCTGTTGAGTTGAAAAAGAATTGAGGGTAGCAAAAAACAGACAGCCTAAGGTATACTTTATAATAAAGTAGGAGTCTGAGCACCTACTATTATTTTCGTAAGTATTATGTCTAGAAAATCAAATAAGTCAGGAGTTTTACCTTTTGTCTTAGCTATTTTGGATGGTTGGGGGGTATCACCCAAGGGTAGTCAAGCTGATGATGCTACTGTCATAGCCCATACTCCTTTTATAAATGAATTGAACACCAGCTTCCCCAGGGCTTTGCTTAAAGCTTCGGGTGCGGCTGTGGGCTTGCCAGCTAATCAGGACGGAAATTCTGAAGCAGGCCATTTGAATTTGGGTGCGGGTAGGATTGTTGATCAGGACGCGGTGATTATCTCTAAGAGCATACGTGACGGTACTTTTTTTAAGAATCAGACTTTCCGCACTGCCATTGAGCATGTGAAATCAAGAAAATCGTCACTTCATTTGATGGGTTTATTATCTAACTATAACAGCGGCCACTCTTCGCCGGACCATTTTATTGCTTTGCTTAAATTAATACAACAGCAGCATTTAAAGCATGTTTATTTGCATTTTTTTACCGATGGCCGAGATTCAGCTCGGTATGATGCTATAAAATTTTTAGGTGAGGTAAAGAAAAGATTGAAAAATGGTGAGGTGATAGCTAGTATTTGCGGCAGATTTTACGCCATGGATAGAAAAAAATATTGGCCCCGCACAGGCATGACCTATGATTTACTGACTCGCGGCCGTGGTCGCAAGGAAACATCTCCTGAAGTAGCGATTCGTCATGCCTACAACAGGGGAGAGAGCGATGAATTTATCAGCCCTACGATTATTACTGATTCACAGGGTAAGCCCAGAGGTGTTATTAAAGATGATGATGCTATTATATTCTTTAATTTAAGATCAGATAGAGCTCGGCAGTTGGCTAAGCCGTTTGTCCAACAAAATTTTGAAAAAGCTAATAAGGGCGCTTTTAAGCGTTGGAAAGTCTTAAAGAACTTATGTTTTGTGGCCTTAACTGATTTTGGTCCGGATTTGGATCATATTTTAACCGCCTTCCCTAGCCGGGATGTTAGGAATAGCTTGCCTGTAGCTCTAGGGGGCTTGCGTCAGTTGTATATAGCAGAAAGTGAGAAATTCGCACACATCACCTTCTTTTTTAACGGTGGCTACGATCATCCGGTAGCGGGTGAGGATCGTGTCGCTATAGCTTCACCAGATGTAGTTTCTTACGATACTTCGCCAGAGATGTCGGCTGCAAAAATTACCGCGCATGTAGTGCGTTCTTTACAAAAGAAGAAATATGATTTTATCGCCATTAATTTCGCCAACCCTGATATGGTGGGACACACGGGTAATTTAAGAGCTGGCGTTTTAGCTATGGAGGCGGTGGATAAGGCTTTAAGCAAAATAGCCAAAGAGGTTAAAAAACAAAAAGGTACACTGATGGTCACAGCCGACCATGGTAATGTTGAGGAATTTATTAATCGCCAGACCGGTGAGGTTGATACAGAGCATTCAACCAATCCAGTGCCTTTGCTGTTATATAACCAGACATGGAAAAATAAAGCTTTCCATCACCGTCATGGGTTATTAGCGGACGTAGCACCAACCATTCTACATTTAATGGATATAGACAAACCAAAGGAGATGAAGGGTCATAATTTGCTTTAATTAATGTTTACACAAAGACCTAAACCAGTGGTGTTGTTAATATTGGACGGTTGGGGTGTGTCACCGCCGTCTCGAGCTAATGCTATATCCTTGGCTCAAACTCCGGTTTGGCACAGACTCATAACCACTTACCCGACCTTTACCTTGCAAGCAGCGGGCGAGGCGGTTGGCTTGCCTTGGGGTGAAATCGGTAATAGTGAAGTGGGGCATTTGGCTTTAGGCGCAGGTAAGATAATGTATCAAGATCTGCCACGTATAACACGAGCCATTGTTGATAAAACATTTTTTCAAAATCAGGTACTCTTAAATGCTATTCAGGCAGCCAAAGATAGGGGCGGGCAACTGCATTTAATGGGATTGGTCAGCCCAGGTGGGGTTCATAGCTCGGCCGATCATCTTTATGCTTTATTAGAAATGGCTAAAGATCATGGTTTGGATAATGTTTATATCCATGCGTTTTTGGATGGTAGAGATACACCATTTGACTCCGCTAAAACCTATCTGGATGAGCTATCCAATAAAATTAAAAAATTAGGCGTTGGTAAGGTTGCCTCTATTATGGGTAGGTATTATGCCATGGATAGGGATAATCACTGGGACAGAATACAAGCGGCTTACGATTGCATAGTAGATGGCAAGGGTAAGCCTGCGCCATCAGCCGCTCGTGCTTTAGCCGCCTCCTATGCTGCCAAGGTTTTTGATGAACAAGTGGTCCCTACAGTTATAATGGAAGGCAATAAACCTGTGGCCACAGTTACGAACAATGATTCATTCATATTTTTTAACTTTAGAGCTGATCGCGCCAGACAGTTAACTCATGCTTTTGTTTTGCCAGGGTTCTCTAAATTCCCCAGGCGTACTATAGAGCGTTTATATTTTGTGACCATGACAGAATATGAAAAAAATATCCCAGTAGAAGTGGCTTTTACCCCAGAAGACATCAGCTTTCCTTTGGCACGAATTATCTCCGAAGCTGGTTTTAAACAGTTGCATTTAGCAGAAACAGAAAAATATGCACACGTGACCTATTTTTTTAACGGCGGACGTGAACAAGCTTATGATGGGGAAGATCATGTCCTTATACCTTCGCCAGTGGTTCCTAGTTATGATCAGAAACCAGAGATGTCGGCTCGCGGTATAACTGACAGATTTTTGCAGGAGATCAGAACCGGCAAATATGATTTTTGTGTGATAAATTATGCCAACGCAGATATGGTAGCTCATACCGGGAATTTGCCCGCGACTGTTAGGGCTATCAATGTATTGGATGAGTGTATGGGTGAGGTGGTAGCAGGTGTCTTGGAGTATGGAGGTTTGGTCATTATTACAGCTGACCATGGTAATGCCGAAGGGTTGGTCAATATGCAAACAGGTTCTATTGATAAAGAGCATTCCAGTAATCCTGTGCCTTGTATTATCGTGGCGCGTGAATTGGAAAACAAAGCAGGCAGTGGTCAGTTAGTGACCGAAGATCTTTCCAAGTTAACTCCGCAGGGCGTGCTAGCTGATGTAGCCCCCACTATATTAAAGATTGTTGGTTTAGAAAAACCAGCTGACATGTCAGGGCAGAGCCTTTTATAGACTTTGCTATAAAGTAAATTTCATGCCTGAATTGCCAGAAGTAGAGACAATTAAAAATGATTTAACCAAAGTTCTGATAGGTAAAAGGATAAGTGGTTTTAGTTGCCGTAAGCCAGGTTTACTTAGGAGTCCGTTGCGGCTATTTAAAGCAAAATTGGTTAGTGCCAGGATTATATCAGTTAAACGCCGCGCTAAGCTAATTATTATAGGATTATCCACAGGCTATCATTTAGTAATCCATTTAAAGATGACTGGTCAGTTGGTTTGGCGATCATCTGCTGGTCAGGTACGCAGCGGAGGCCACCCGATTGGCAGTGTTAGTAAAGTGCCAAACAAGTACACATATATAACAGTGGATTTATCCGGCGGAGCTAAGTTGTATTTCAATGATGTTAGGCAGTTTGGTTATTGGCAGTTAGTAAATAAATTTGATATAGCCAAGCTGCTTAGTCAGTACGGACCAGAGCCCTTAGCCGATCATTTTAGTTTTGAGGAATTTAGCGATAATTTGTTAAGACATAGTAAAACTAATATTAAAGCAGCCTTGTTGAATCAAAAGGTAGTGGCTGGGTTAGGTAATATTTATGTGGACGAAAGCTTATTTGTGGCCAAAATTCGTCCATCAAGAAAGGTGGGTGGCTTAAAAATGAAGGAGCTGGTTGCCTTGCAGGCAGCGGTGGTTAAAGTTTTAAAGAGGGCAGTAGCTGCCCGAGGCACCTCATTCAATACTTATAGAGATGCTTTGGGTAGGAGTGGGTCATATTGGCAGCAGCGCTTTGTTTATGGACGTGACGGTGATAATTGTTTGGTTTGTGGGCGGGCTATAAAAAAAATAACCTTGGCTGGTCGGGGTACTCATTATTGTGCTTTTTGCCAGCGGTAGGGCTACAATGAAGT
>CAZRDN010000029.1:0-413 GCA_964598875.1 uncultured Gammaproteobacteria bacterium | reverse complement strand
GTATGCTGGATACGTATCTATTTAACAGTCTTACTTCGTTTGTCTATAGTCTAAGCCTTTTGCAGGCCATAGCCATGATAGCCGCCTCAGGTCTGATCTGGGTGTTGATTGTTTGGTATTTAGCAGGCGCTCTTCAACAGAAGAAATATGAGAAGCCGTCGGAAATATTTGCTTTGGTATTGGGCGGCAGTATGGTATACATCTTTAATATTTTTCTGACATTTTGGTGGTGGCGACCACGACCCTTCCTTTTATTGGATATTGAACCGTTGATTCACGTTAGTGTAGTCAGTAAGTCTTTTCCTTCGGACCATGCGGCTTTGGCTTTTTTCTTAGCCTATCTTTTAAGTCATCATCAAAAAAAATGGACCTGGGCAGTATATTTGCTAGCCAGCCTGGTAGCTCTGGGTAGG
>CAZRDN010000028.1:0-6295 GCA_964598875.1 uncultured Gammaproteobacteria bacterium | reverse complement strand
CCATCAGCCACCACCCACTCATTACCATTTCTTCTCATACATTGACTAAGGGCATAGCCACTACGGCCTTCACTGTCATATGTTGATGAATAACCACCGCTATCCAACGGACCACTAATTAGACAATCATACGAAGTACCGTTGTTACAAATCAACTCCATAGCCATTTGATCAGCCTCTTTGTTTCCTGATAAATCACCTTGGATATAAAAATTAGCACAGGCTCGTCTCGGTGGATCTGAATCAGGAATTACAAAACACCCTTGGTTACCACTACATTCTAAACCTATACATACTCTATTGGCTACTTTAAGTTGAATACCACAAGTATCGCCTGGGGGGTTAACCTTAATTTCATTCTCAAACTTTTTTATACATCCCTTACCATCCCTGCTATCAGGGCAATCAGCATCACTATTACACACCTGGCCAACCCTAGTGCCTTCAAAACATGTTCCGCTAAGATAATACCATCCATTTTCATAAAGTGTTTTATTTTCATTATAACTAGGGCAAAAGCCAAAAAAATCAGGCTTAACTTTTTCTATCAATGGCAAAGTATTAGCTACCAATTGAGGATTCACCAAATTAAGCAATGAATAAGAAAGTAAAGCTATCAACACTCCAGTTATTGCCCTGCCAATAGTAGAATTAGCATCTTTGATACGCTCAGGTGAGCCAGCTGCCATGATGCGCTTGAACCCGCCCCACATAACCATCACTACAGCGACAACTGCCAAAGCAGCCACGAAGAATTTATAAAACTTTGCTACGTACCCGGGGAAACCGCCTTCAATGCCAGGCTGACAAATCCCTGCATTGCCACACTTTTCCCCTACTGTACAACCAGCCACAAATTCTCCGTCCTTATTCCTTTCAGAGCACACCCCACTAGTTACACCAGGGATACCAACCTGTAAAGGCACTGTGGGAGGGCTAGCAAAACAACGGGCTGTTGGCTTATTGCCAATATCCCGGCAACTTTCATTACTCCATTCATCAGGTTCTTGATTGCCAAGCTGGTAGGTGCATACTGTCATTCCTAATGGTTTATCTGGGCATTTACCCCAAATGCCTTTATTATCATTGCATTGTTCTTGTGTCCAACAACGAGATTGGAGTTCATCATCAGTCACAGCCAAAGCAGGTGCGGCAAAAATAAACAACCAGACTACTAAAGATACTATTATAGTTAGTTTGCTTTTCATAAAATTACTGGGCAACCCAGGTTATTACCCCTTTGACTAATTCACAGCCACCTATTAATCCAAACGACGCCAAAAATAAATTAGCAGTAGCCGCTCCCATTAATACACATGCTTCGGTAGGATTATCTATTAAAAAATAAATTATGCCAACTGTGACCATTAAAATAGTGAAAACAATAAAATCCAATAATATGGTGAATAGTTTTTCCCACCAGGCCTGTTTCCACCACGGCATAATGAGCGGGAAAATGAGCAGCTCCATATTGGCCCAAAAAAGCAGCACCCAAATGGAAATAAAGACGTCGCCAGCAGATGAAGTACCAAGAGTTACCCCTTTTATCACCCAACCAATACGCTTCAACTGCTTTAATTTTTGCGCCAATCGTTCGGCGCTTTCGGCCTTAGACTTAATGTCCGACTTGGCTTTCATGGCAGCTCTGACCATCTTAGCCTTGCGCGCCATAGCCCGCTCCTCTTGCAAAGCCACCCCGGCCGCTCTGGCGGCCTGGGCTCCTCTTAAAAAAGCGGCGGCGATGGCTGGGGCTGGCATGATAAGAGCTGAATTAATGATTATTGCCAAGTAGCATTATCTACTAACCAAACTCCTCCTTGGTTTAAAAGCGTAAGCCTAATATCCTGATAACGCAGCTGAGGCTGACCTTCCCTGCTAAAAAGTTCCTCTCTTTGCGTAGAAACCACTATGACGGCCTGTTCGCCCGTCTCGCTTTCTACTTGCGCAGTTAAAGCTCGGGTGGTCACGCCATAAAAACCTTGTGCTGGTGTGGCGGCAGCGAGGCTGGATGGTAAATTTTGCTTTAAACCAGGGGTGATGATGCTATCCAAAGATTTCAGGTTGGCGTAGGACGCATCGGTTGAATAGCTGCCATAAATTTCCACAAAACGTAAGGCTGAATTTTTCAAATTGGTCTGGGCGATTTGCTGCTCTGAGGCCGGCTCAGTTACGGGCGTGGGTATAGTACCGAACTCACTGCCTGGCACAACAGTCTCACTGCCAGACTCAGTAGGTGTGGTCACTGCTGGCCTGGATCTGGTCAACCACCAAATTGCCAAGGCGCTTAAAACTAAAGCAATAGTTATGATAACGGCTAGAAGTTTTTTAGACATAATATAAATTCATTAATATACATTAACCAATGTCTGGCTCTTGTAAGCTGGCTTCAAACTCCTTTTTGGCTTGCTCAATCTCCAATAATTGCCTGGGGTCAGAGGTTATTAATTGATCTTCGGTATAAGAAGCTACCACTTTGATAGCTGCGTGCTTATTGCCGGCAAAGAAGATACCTTCACCTACGCCACACTCTAATAACAGATATTTTTCTCCTTCGGTCAGCAAGAAAGTTTGCACTATTTTATCAATACCGGCTGGCGATTGTTTCAAAAGCATCTGTAAGCTGGAATTGGTAACAATGGCTTGTCCATAAGGGCTGGTCAGAAAGTCATTGACATCTTGGGTAATGGTGGTGACTCCCAAATAATATTTACGACAGCGTTTTACTAGGGCAAAGATGAATTTAGCGCTGTCTTCGTTCTGCATCAGCCACCAAGCCTCATCAATTACTAAAATCCTCTTCTTTAGTTCGCTCCTCACTACATTCCAAATGTAATTAACAATCGTGTATATGGCGATGGGCCTTAACTCGTCTTCCAAATCCCTGACCGAAAAAACAATCAACTGATTTTTAACATCCACGTTGGTAGGACTATTGAATAACCCGGCAAATGTACCCTGGGTGTATTTTTTCAAACGTAAGACCAGATCCTCTCCCCCTTGCATGCCAGATAACACTTCCTCAAAATCAGCCATCACTGGCGCTTCCACCCGACTTAAATCAGAATTGGCTGTAATATCTTTTTTGGCGTAAGTCTCTAAGAGTGCCCGGTCAATTATAGAATCTTCTTGGTGAGTAAGTGTCCCCAGCATCAAACGCATCAAACCCTTCAAGGTAATGACAGCTGAACGGATGATATCGCCAGCCTGCACTTCACCCACCGGCCTCGGCAGATCAAAGGGATTAATCTTAGCTTCAGAATTTAAAGAGATACTTATGTAGGCTCCGCCGACGGCTTCGGATAGGTGCTTATATTCCATTTCCGGGTCAATAATAATCACATCAGTGCCCATCATCATACTGCGCAACACCTCTAGTTTGACCGCATAGCTTTTACCAGCACCGGAAGTGGCGAACACGCAGGAATTGGCATTTTGTAAACTAAATCTATCAAACAATATCAAGGAATTGTTGTGGCGATTGATGCCGTAAAGAATACCGTTGTCGGAAGTGAGCTCAGAAGAAATGAAGGGAAAAGAAGAAGCTACCGGGGAAGTATTCATATTGAAGTAGATCTGCAATTCATCATTACCGACAGGCAGAGTGGAATTGAACCCGGCCTCGCCCTGCCATAGAGCGCGCCTGGAATACACTAGCTTTGAACCAAAGATTGATTCCACTTGCTCGGTTAATTTATCCAATTCCTTTTTATCACGGGCATAAAGAGTGACGTAAAGAGCGAACTGGAAAAATCTTTCTGTGCCCTGGGTAAGATCATCCCTTAACTTTTCAATATCCCGCAAGGCGGTTTCACGAATAGGGTCACGCGGTGCGCCTTTATCATGATCGGCTACGATCTGCGCTTCTAACGCACCTACTTTATTACGTAATTGTTTTAAAATTATCTCCGACGGCACCACATAAAAGAACATGCCGATATCAAGCGTGGCGTTCATATTTACAATAGGCGCGAACCAGCCAACAGCTATATACCTCGGGTAAGTCATAACGAATATAGTCCGCAGCCACAAACCGTTGAGCTCGACATGGTCTGGTAAAACCCTGAAAGCAGCCGGCGCTATAAGTTCTCGTACCTTCACGGAACCCTCACGCAGTAATTTCTCAGCCTCTAATAGTTCCTTTTCTGAATATTGATCAGTCTGAGCCTTAACAGCTGTTGGGGTAACCGCGCTTTGCTTCATCTCTTTTTCAATTTTTTTTGCAAAAAATGCCATATGCACTTACTTTTTAGATTTTTTATCAGTTGTCTGTTCTGGTAATGGCTGGGGCGGCTCCACCTGTAACTTATCAAGCGGCGCTAAGGGTTGTTGCTCACCAAGCTCAGGATTGTAAGAATTATAATAAAGCTCTATTAAACCCTGGGTATCTAACCGCACGGCATTCAATCCAGTTGAAGATAAGCCGGAAATCAAAAATTCCATTCGTTTGCCTAAAGCCTCGGCATAACGGGCAAATTCATCACGGGAAAGCTTCACTGTGCCCGCGGCCGCCAGAATAGAGAAAAGCCTCTGGAAAAACCCACGGCGCTGATCAGCCTTAGGATTATACGGTGCGATCAAATAAAACCGCTTGGTCATTATCTCGCCTAAAGATATAAGCTCCTTCACATAATCCAGGTAATCAGCAATCTGCACACGCAACAATTCAT
Source organism: uncultured Gammaproteobacteria bacterium (assembly GCA_964598875.1). GTDB lineage: Bacteria > Patescibacteriota > Patescibacteriia > Veblenbacterales > UBA10138 > UBA10138. The sequence goes on along the minus strand of CAZRDN010000028.1, from coordinate 1,628 downwards.
TGGTTTGTTGCTTTTCTATGGACTTTAGTTTTTCCAAATAACCATCTATGTTCAAACGGCGTGATTGAATGACTATTTGCAAAGGAAAATCTATAGAATTCAAAAACTGCATGTAAGCCTGGATGGTGGCATTTTGCTCATCATCACTCTTAAGAGCAAAATTTATGGAAGAGCAAAGCAAGACGCCTCTGAGAGTGCCATCGCGCATAATCACGCAATCGTCTCTGATCTCTGAGATATCCAAAAAGCTAACCGTAGAATCGCCAACTTTACCTTTGCTCATTTTGTTCTTAGGTGGCATACCTTAAATAAAATTTACAGCTCGTTACTATTTAAATCTGCATCCGGCTTATAAGCCCCGCCGGTGTCCACCACTAAAGACAGCTCGGTTAGACGCGATTTATGAAGACCTGGTTTAGTGGGAACAGCTTCATCTTGATGAGTGGTGACAGGCTGATGTAAAGAATCTTTCAGTTCATACATGGGTATTAATTTTTGCCATGTCCTGATCTTTGGTTTATTAATGGTAGAAACAAAGTTAACAAAGAAAAAATGAAAAGGCATGCCGTTAACCTTAAAGAAAGCAAACAAAGCCACTAAGAAAATCGTAATCAGACCTTCTAAAATAAAAAGCCCGAAGTCAGCCAAACGGAACTCTAAGAATAAGAAAAAGCCTCCCACCATCATGATAATGAACTGTCGCACAGTTAAGGGACCGATTATTTTATCTTCTACATCAATGAATTGTGGCACTACAAATTGCTGCATACTACAATTGTACCATGTTAAAATCTAAGCTTAGAATTAAAATCAGCGATAGCATTGAATTCTTCCTCAGTTAAGCCGGCTTCACCCAAAGTCTGGTGATTACCCACGATCACGCTAATAGGCTTACCTTGCTCTATACTCTCCCTGCCTAGCCGTAAATACTGTTGATAAACAACGGACGATTTCCAGGCACGGACCGCTTCCAAACGTCGGGCAATGGAGGTCTCTCCCAATAAATCTATCTTGCCTCTTATCTTCTGCAAAGCCTCTGGTGGTGTAGCGCCTAAACGCCTGAAATCAACCAAGGTCAGACTCCGCAACTCTTCCAACGGCCCAACTACCTTGGGCGGAGCTTTAATATCTGATAATTGTGGTTTGATAACCGGCTGGGGTACATCTTCATCTGCTTTAACTGGGGCAGTTTGGCTCTGCGTTTGAATCTCCCTGAGCATCTGGTCACGCCATTGCTTAGCAGCCTCAGCATCAAACGAAGGCTTAGGGGGTTCTACTGGCTTTGGTTCAGGCGCCTTCTCTGGCATAGGTTCGGGTACGTGTAATTTTTTATTCTTTAACCTAGATTCAAATTCACGCTTAGCTTCTTCCATAATCCCTAGAACCTGATCAGCCTTTTCATCAGTCATACCTAAGCCGCCTGATTCCACCGGCTTGCGTAAGACTTCGGCAATTTCTAATCGGCCTCGAACATCCTTCAAACGGGAGACCATTAATTGCACAAACCTACGCTGATTAATTTCGTCACGGAAAACTAAATTCTTTTGTTCAATGACCTCGTCCACAAAAACACGAATAACGTGCTCCAAAACTGGTGCACCTCCAGCCTTAGCCCGATGCTTATCAAC
>CAZRDN010000027.1:0-6472 GCA_964598875.1 uncultured Gammaproteobacteria bacterium | reverse complement strand
CCTCATATCCTCCGGCACATCAGTATCTTCCCATTTTTGACCCAATTCATCTTGATAAACTCTGGCCTTTCTTTCTAATAGATCAACAATACCCTTAAAGGTTTCGGCAGCTCCGATCGGCAATTGCATGGCAAAGGCATTCTTGGTGAGCCGTTCGTGAATGGACGCCATATCAGCATAAAAATCCGCGCCCATCCTATCCATTTTATTTATAAAGCAAATACGCGGTACCTTATAATCATCCGCATAACGCCAATTGGTTTCTGACTGTGGTTCCACCCCAGCCACGCCATCAAATACCACTACGCCGCCATCCAACACGCGCAAAGAACGCTTCACTTCTACTGTGAAATCAATGTGGCCTGGCGTATCAATAATATTGATACGATTACTTTTCCAAAAGCAGGTGGTAGCCGCAGCGGTTATGGTGATACCGCGCTCTCTCTCCTGTTCCATCCAGTCCATGGTGGCCTCGCCTTCATGCACTTCACCGATCTTGTGCTTTTTTCCAGTGTAAAACAAAATACGCTCCGAGACGGTGGTTTTACCAGCATCAATGTGAGCAATAATCCCGATATTACGTGTTTGTTCCAAGGAATACTCTCGTGCCATAAAAATTAACTTAGATTAAAAAATTGCAGCCTCAATATCTGCTTTAAAAATCAAATAACATTTTAAGCAAAGTGAGCGAACGCCCTATTAGCTTCGGCCATCCGGTGTACGTCCTGCTTTTTCTTAATGGCATCGCCTTCATTTTTAGCAGCCAACATGAGTTCTTCGCCTAATTTTTGGTGCATTGGTCTGCCTTTCTTAGTATTGGCAGCCTCAATCAGCCACCTGATAGCTAAAGCTTGCTTGCGATCGCCCTTAACTTCCACCGGCACTTGATAATTAGCACCACCTACGCGCCTAGATTTCACTTCCACTTGCGGGGAAACATTCTTCAGCGCCAGCTCAAAAACATCTTGCGGGTCTTGCTTGGTCTTTTTTGCTATTAGGTCAAAAGCCTGGTAAACGATCTTCCTAGCTACGGTTTTCTTGCCGCGCTCCATTACTTTATTTATAAATTTGGCTATCACTTCACTCTGATATTTCGGATCAGGTAAGATGACTCGCTTGGGTGCTTGTTTCTTGCCACGCATAAATTACTTCTGTTTCTTAACGCCGTAAAGCGAGCGACCCTGCTTCCTGTCGGCTACGCCAGTGGTATCGTAAACACCCCTGACAATGTGATAACGCACGCCTGGCAAATCCTTCACCCTGCCGCCTCTTATCATCACTATGGAGTGCTCCTGCAAATTATGCCCTATACCTGGGATGTAGGCCGTGACTTCCATACCATTAGATAATCTAACCCTGGCGATCTTGCGCAAAGCTGAGTTCGGCTTTTTTGGGGTGGTGGTGGTTACTTTCAAACACACGCCGCGCTTAAATGGGCTGCTTTTCGCTAATTTGGTGCGCTTGCGCTTTAAAGTATTCAAAACCGGCTCCAAGGCTGGAGTTTTGGACTTGCGGGCCGTACTCTTACGACCACGTCTAACTAGTTGATTTACTGTAGGCATTAGCTAAAAATTGACTTTAAGGTAATAAAAAAATAGCTTGTGCTTCCGCCCGAGAGTGTAACAGCTTAAACCAACCCCGTCAAGACTTGAGGTTTAAACCGGCTTGCTTAATTAATAAACCCTAAATACAATACTGCCTAAGGTAAGGTCCGCCTAGGAGACTAACCGGCCTCCGGCTGTATAAGGTAAATGACTTATATAAGCTAATAAGAGGGCTAATATGGGCCTTCAGGTAATCGCGAATAAAATCCATACGGTAACCCACACAGGACAAACTTTGTGTGGGTTTTATATTTTAAAGACTTAATAAAATAACAGGATGGTTCCGGAAACTTACCAAGACCGCTCGCCAATATCTAATATTCTGACTCGCAGTAATTATGCTCAACTCTTAAATTAAGAGTGGAACTTTTTCTCTACATTGCGCCTATACTTAGGCCTTTGCTTTCTGGCTTCAAGCATTTGTCGTTTTATTTCCAAACGCTTTTTCGTTTTATGTGAACGTGATTTTTTGCGTTTACCAATGGCTGTAAGTCTTTTTCCCATATTACAGATATAAAAAGTTAATAATTAATATTTTAGAAGAATCCTTGGCCGGTAGCAAGGTTATATAACCAATCCATTACCGGACGGAGCCAGTCAAACAAGAAAAGCAAGAAAACTATCAATATCACAAAGCCGTAGCGCTGCAGCCAGACTTTGAAAGCGTAAAATTTATCTGGCAGGAAAGAGTATAGAATGTGATGCCCATCCAGCGGCGGAATTGGCACTAGATTGAAAACTGCCAGCAAGATATTGGCATAAACCACAATTGATAAAAATATAGTGAAGCTAGAAGCGTCCATAAAACGAATTACTAACCCTAAACCAAAAGCTATGATGAGATTAGCTGCTGGCCCAGCCGCTCCCACTATAGCCGAACCGTACCTGCGCAAACGCAAGGCCAAGGGGTTAAAAGGCACTGGCTTGGCGTAAGCAAACATAAAACTTCCACTGGTCAAAAAGAAAAGCAGAAAGGGTAATAGTAATGTGCCCCAGGGATCAATATGCGGAATGGGATTAATGGTTAAACGGCCGGCTAAGCGTGGTGTGGAATCGCCCAGTTTATCAGCAGCAAAACCATGCGACCATTCATGTAGTATGGCCGATGGGATGATGACCAGAACAAAGAATAAAAGTTGTATTGTATTATCCATGACTTGACAGGTTAATTGTATTTGCTAAGATTTACCCGTTATTAACTACTATATAATAGCATATTCCAATTTCTATGGCGCGAACTTGCGATCGTTGCGGACGAGGCTACCATAAGGCACTTTCCCGAAGCCACTCCAACATTAAAACCCTTAAAAGACAACATTTGAACCTGCAAACTAAGACGGTTGATGGCAAGCGGCTCCGTTTGTGTACCCGCTGTATAAAAACCTTAGCTAAGACTGCTCGCTAAAACATTAAAAGAACTTGTCGTGCCACCTCCTGGCATCTCCGCTAGGAGGTGTTTTTTGTAATAAACAAGCCCTCATAGTTTATGAGGGCTTAAAAAAATAAAAATTATTTGGGTAACAATAACCAATAACTTAGGCCTACGCTGGCCGCGCTTAGAAACTGATATATGACATATTGGGCTTTGGGTGGTGGGGCTTGCGGGTCTTTTAAATTTCCCACATTCAGACCGAGCATTATTATGGTGGTGACCATGAGCAATAAAATTATAGCCCAATTGAGCGGGAAAAATATTATTAGCAACACTCCTACCACCACGGCGGAAGCGTTCATATTTATGGCCAAATAAGGCCAGAATAACGAGCGCTTTTCCTGAAAGGCAAACCATAAGCAAAAACCTATAATGATCATGATCAATCCGCCGTACCAATTAAATATGGTTTCCTTATGCTGGCCAAAGGCAAAAACCAACGAAACAGATAATAAAAAATTTATTACCAAGGCAGCTGCAAAAGCCAGGGCCAGTAATTTCTTTACTGAGGCATACCTAGAAGCGATTGTTAAGGTGTTCATTTATTTTATTCCTATATGGTTGATGTTTATTTTGCCAAGAGTTTAGCGCCAGGTTATTAATTTGTCAAATAAAAAAGTGCAAGAAGTGGGGGTTCTTCTTGCACCTATTAAGGAGGCGTTAGCCCGCGTGTTATCGCGGAATATTTTTGAGGTAGTGCTCTTATTTTAAGAGCACCATTTTTTTTGTTTGAATGAATTTTCCTGCTTGCAGACGATAGAAATAGGCGCCCGATGGGAGCGACTGTCCATTGAAATCTACTTGGTAGATTCCGACTGACTGGTACTCATTTACAAGTACCACTACTTCCTGCCCCAAGAGGTTATAAACGGTGAGTGAAACCTCAGTAGACTGAGGCAGCTCGTAACGAATGACCGTTACGGGATTAAACGGGTTCGGATAATTCTGATAAAGCTCATAGCTCGTGGGTATGTTGCCTGGTACAGGCTCAACTGAAGTGACGATAGTAATGTGTAGTGTAGCTTGAGAGAATGGAGTGTCTATCTCTATATATTCTCCCGGGGTCAACTGATGGTTATTACCGTCAATCACCAAGAAGGCATTAGCGATAGTGGTATCGGGCTGCCATAAGAAACTTATGGGGTACTGATCATTCCTGACCAATAGTTGATAACTACTATCACTACCTTGCGGTATTACTTCAGCTAAACGCTGACTTTGGAACCTGACATCAAAACCTCCGTCTGGTGGCAGGGGCGGTACTGAGTACCACTCTAAATCTACCGTATCACGGAACAGATTTAATGATTGTGTGTGATTATCATTATCACTCACAGTCAATATAGCCGTTGGCTGGCTTAGCTGAGGAGCTTGATAAGTAGAATCATTACCTAAGATAATCTGACCAGCGACGTCTGTCTTGACCCAGTAAGCTCTGCCTGGCACCAAGGTTGATTCAGGAGCATAAACTCCTTGATATCCCCACATCTGGCTAATTATCATTTCGCCGGCTGGACTGTAACAAGTATGATCAACTGAACCAATTATATTCCAGCCTTCGTGTACATCAACTACTATGGTCGCCATGGGCCAACCACTAATCACATGAGCCGTGTCGGTCGGGAACTTAGCCCAATAACCTACACCTTGTTCAAGCGTATTGGTCTGCTGATAAGAAGAACCATTAAAACCATAGGCACTGCCTTGGGCTGAAGGATATAAGTCCAGTAATAAATTACTCTCGGTCCATAAGGGAACCGATACCAAATTCCAGCTAGTCATAAGATTGACTGTCAAAGAACTTCGGTAGCGTACATGTATTACCCAACTTAAAGTATCAGCTCCACCTTTATAGTCAGATACAGTTACCGATACCGAGTGATAACCAGTGTCAGCTATGCTAGGTATACCCTGAATTCTGGATGTTTCCATGCTTTCCAGCATCAAAAGCCATGTGGGCTTTTGTAAGAAGGCAAAGTCCAGACTATCGTCGTCAATGTCTTCGGCGTACAACATAATGTCGTACAACGAATCAACATAAGCGAGCGTATCAGGGAACGGCGGTACAAAGTACGGCGCGTGATTTACCGGAACGTAAACCTCTACTTGAATTGTCCAATTTAAGGTATCCAGACCACCATAACCGTCATTAACTAAGACAGACACCGGATGAAACCCTGTATCATTCACACTCGGCACCCCTTGAAGCACCATATTAGTAATGCCTTCTGTTAAGAAAACAAGCCAATTGGGCTTGGTAAGCCAAGAGAAGGTAACAGTGTCATCATCTGCATCTTCCACTTGTAAGGTAACTTGATAGTTACTATCAACCCAGCAATGGGTTGGCGGAAATGGAGGCATGAAATGAGGGACTCGGTTAACTTTTAACCTGAATTCCTCATTAACATAATTTGCATCAGTGTCCTGAACGGCCACTGTAATATCAAATTTACCACCTTGAGTTGGAATGCCATCAATTAAGCCGGAATAGGTTCCAATGTTCAATCCTTGAGGATTACCTGTCATGGAATATTCCAATCCCATACCTGTAGCATTTACCTGATAGGTAAATGCCTCGCCAAATTGAACAAGTTTATTACTAATTGGCTCAATAGTGGGTGGGGTGACATAATCGTAGCGGTAGACACTTCCACCAGCAGTTGCCCAACCGTTATATGTATTTGGTGTATAAATCTTTTCAACACCAAAAGTACCTGTCATTACAACAGTCCAACTGTTACCACCATCAGTGCTTTTTAACATGCCAAAAAGATATGGGGGGGTTGCGCTCAGCCACCCACCAACAAATATTATTCCAGTTCCAGGAATAACTGATAATCCAACTTTTTGTCCTTGATCAATCCATGAATAATACTGACTCCAAGTAAAACCACCGTCGGTTGTGCGATATAAATACGCGTCAGATGGGTTTGGCCAAAGTTGGGATACTAAAGCATAGCCAATATATGTGTCATTAAACACAATTTTTTGCACCTGATAATCAGACGGCAGATTAGATGATATCCAACTATTACCACCATCACTTGTGCGCGCTAATAAACCTTCATCAGCATAAACGAGAAAATTCAGTGAATCAAACGCATATATATAGGAAGCATCAAATTGTGAATAGCTAGTTAAATCCCAAGTAATTCCATCATCTGATGTCTTCATGATTAGAAAGTTATTAGGTGTGCCGGAATAAACTCCGATAAACCAAATACTTGAACCAACTTTTTCAATCTGATTCCAAGCACTTTGGGAAGCTGGGTGATTCATTTGAACCCAGTTGGCACCACCATTAGTAGTACGATAGATATAACCTGGCCCTGAACCAGTATTTCCGCCGCAGGCCCAACCATAAAGGATGTCTTCCATCTACACATCGTACAACCCATATTGACCTGGTGTAACTGATTGAACATAGAAAGTGTGG
>CAZRDN010000026.1:0-6621 GCA_964598875.1 uncultured Gammaproteobacteria bacterium | reverse complement strand
CTCCCATTTTTTTACGTAATTACCAACCTCATCCAAACTAATAAGCTCGCCACAGTGGGGATTAATTTTAAATCCTAATTTTTTTAATAAATCATGCACCTCGGCGTGTGTCCTGAGATCAAGCTCGGTAATAATCTCAAAAGCATAAAAATCCATCTGCCTGTCCTTAACCGCTTGGGGATCCAGTTGTCTTATAGTACCAGCAGCTAAATTCCTCGGATTAGCATATGATGGTTCACCCTTCCTGGCTTGCCTACGATTTATCCTCTCCAGCTCAGCGCGTGTTATCACCACCTCTCCTCTTATATCTAGGCGTGCTGGTAATTTTTTACCTACTTTCTCCAGTGATAAAGGCACGCTTTCTATGGTTTTAACATTAGCTGTAACATCTTCACCTACCGAACCATCACCTCTAGTGGCCGCACAACTTAGCAACCCGTTTATATAGGTCAAGACCATCGCCAAGCCATCCATTTTTAACTCACCAAAATAGCCATCTATGGGCTGACCTAATAATTTTTCATTACGTTTTTTCCATTCAGCCACTTCAGCCATATCAAAAGCGTCCTCAATGGATAACACTGGTTTAATATGCCTTACTTTTTTAAATCCAGCCAAGGCTTTACCACCTACGCGCTGACTAGGCGAATCAGATGTGATAAATTCCGGAAACTCATTTTCCAACCTCACTAATTCATGCTTTAAAGAGTCCAAAGCAGCATCGGTTATCTCTTGCTTGTCCAAAACATGATAAAGATAACGATGACGATTTATCTCCTCGCGTAATTTTATTATTCGCGCCTTGGCTTCAGCTTTATTCATAAACTAATCGCAAGGACTAACCCCTTTGCAAATAGCTGATTCGGAAAAAAGCGTGTAATCAAAAGCACCGAACTGTGGCGCTTGGGCTGGAACTGTAATAGACAAAGCCTGTCTGGCATCGACAACTTCCCCAATGGCAGTGACTTGCAGCTGCGCCGGGAGGTCAAAAGCGGTCCCGGTCGCATCCACGCCGTCATAAGCCGTCAAGTTTAAATTACAAGCATCGCCAAATAAAGCACGTAACCTGATATAGGGATAGCTGCCGCTTAAATTAACTACCACACCTCCAGCCTGACTAGACGATAATAGACTGCGCTGGCTTTGTGACTGCGTTATATTCCAATACGACTGTACAACCTCTACCCAGGCAAAATCCGCTCCCGGACAAATTGATGGATCGGCATTCCAACTTAATAAAATTGACTGCGCCTGTTCTGTGGCGCTTTCTGGTTTGAATAATTGTACTTCAATAACTTCGTTTTCAGCCAAAGTGGTATTCAGGCTGCTTACTGTTTCCGAACTGGTACGCCACCATTGACCCCTACCCAAAGACTCGGCCGAGCTTTCATCAACCGACAAAGTGGTAATACCTAACTGACGGAAATCATACAAGGCATTCTCTAAACCACTTTCGGCCACATAAAAAGCTTGGATGCCCCTATCGCCTGTACCTGTGACCTTAAGCTGCCTAAAAATAAGGTTACCAGCCGACAAGGCCGATACTAAAATTGCCGACAAGACAAATAAACTGAGTAATAATGACAAGCCTTTAGGGTGCTGCATAATACTTAACGGCGATAAGATCTGGTTAAGACTGTGGTCTGTATCCAGAGAGACGAAATAGGATAACCTGGTTCGGGTATATTCTGGGCGCTTAAAGAAAATGTCACCCTGGGTTGTTCATTGGGCACACCAGAGCAGTCTGAGCCTAGACACGGCGCAAATGGATCAGCCGACGGTACGATATAAAACCGTGCGTTGGTCACCTGTACGTTACCTGATAATAACGGCTGCCAATTACCAGAAAAACCACGACTGGCCTCCAGGGTTTGGTTTACAGTATTGAGGCGATATAAAATCGGCTGATTAACAGAATCACGCAGGGCCAATACTGTCAGGGCTTGGACTATACCGCCATTATCAACTAAAACATAACTGTTATCTGCATAATAACCATAATCTATAGTGCCTACATGAATATCCCGGGCTATAGTCTCCAAAGCGAAACGCACATTGCTTTGCACCTGCTGGGCAGCGATGATTCTTTTCTGCGTACGAGAAATCAATAAGAATATACTGGAAGCGGCCGAAACCACCACCATCATCAAAGCCACCACCACCAACAACTCAATAGTTGTAAAACCTGCCTGCCTATATTTGTGTCTGAGCTTAATCAGCATATGGGGTAAAGCTATAACGCCAATTATAAAGTAGGGTTTCTGCCTCTAAACTTTGCGTACGACCTCTTTCCTCCCACTGCACCTGTGAAACAACGCGCACACCTGATTTATTCCAGCCACCAGAACAACTAGGACTGTTAAAGGTCTCCTCTGTGCCGGGATAATTATTACAAATGGAGTATATGGTAACTAGTCTAAAATAAGGCGTGGCCGTTTCGCCAGCTGGCCAAGGCACCTCCAATGACTGCCTGTACAAGCCTCGAGTTGTACTACGCCGCATGCGGGCACTGCTGTCTGTAATGTTGTTGGGGGTAAAATCAAAGACCCACTCTAAAGTATCGGCATTCAAAACCGCTATAGCTGTAGCATCGCCAGCTCCATTAAAGCCCGCATCCCAAGCATTAGCTGAACCTGTACTACCAGCCTGACCTTTTAGCCAGTTACCATCTCTCATACTACGAACCGCCTCTATACCCTCGCGTGCTAAATTAATGGCGATCAATCTTGCTTCCACGCTTTTTGATGAAGAGATGTTGCTCTGCGCCAAAGTAACTACCGAAATAATGCCTGTCACCAATATACCGATAGCTACCACGGCTTCCACTAAACCGACTCCTTTGTTTTTAAAAATTACCATCATATTAATTATGGCGCATTCTCAATTGACCCTAAAGTAACCTGTCCTGTAACCGCATTGCTATCTAATCTGATAAATTTACTAGCATCATCCTGGTGCTTAACCACTATTTCAAAATTTCCTTGGTTCACTGGATTATTCAGAATCTTACGCGCTCCTAATGGCGGCACAAAAAAATAATCCACCCTACTAACCACCTGGCAGCCGGACCCAATATCAATACAGCTCAAATTTTCATCCAGCACAACCTTGTAATCCGATAATAAGAAAGCTTCTTGCCACAGCTCAGCGCCATCACTAAAAACACCATCACCTTCATCGGCGAATAAATAAACACGATCGCTAAGGGCATTAAAAGACACAGCCCAACCACCAACTGGATAAACAGCTGATCCACTAACTTCAACTGTCCGGCCGGCCAGGGCGTAGGCCTGCGCTTGGTTTATCAAAGAAACTAGTAGCAAACCGGAGTTCCTTAATTCATCACGTTGTCGGCCAGACCTAAAATTCACGACCAAGACTACTGATATGGTCACAATGATAGCGGTGGCTACCATCATGTCAGCTAAAGTAAATCCTGCCGGATTTTTTATATTTGTTCGTCGCATAAAGCAATCAATAACCCACCAAGGTTAGATACAAATTAATCATAGCCTCTCCCCAAAGAAAAGTCGCTACCGTGGCGAATGTTAGCATAGTGCCAAATGGTAGCTCACTTTTAGCGCCATAATTCTTAAACAATATCAAGCCTAATCCTACGGCCGCGCCCAACCAATAAGCCACCACTAAAGCAACAACTACTCCGGGCCAGCCTAAAGCCGCACCCATTAAAGCGCCCAGCCTGATATCGCCTGAACCTATCCAGCGACCGCGGGAGATTAGGTACTGCAAAGCAAAAAATCCGGCTGCTAAGAGTATGGCTGCCAGCAAGCTGGGCCAGGACACTCCTCTGAGCAAATTCAATAAAAATAAAATCACCGTACCGCTTATAGTAATAACATCGGGTAAAACCTTAAATCTGAGATCAAAAAGAAATAAAGTGACTGCATAGCTAACCAAAACAAAATAACTAGCCAGCCATAACCAATCATAAGCCGGCATTATAAATACTCCCAGTAAAAACAACAGGCCCGTGCTTAATTCAACTATCGGGTACTGCCAAGAAATAGCGCTGCGGCACCAAACGCATTTGCCCTGCAACACTAAAAAAGACAACAGTGGTATATTGTGATACCAAGCTAGCTGTCTACCGCACGAGCGGCAGTGTGAACGGCCATCTATTTTTTCATTGGCCGCCAAACGTATCACCAAAACATTTACAAAACTGCCCAGGGAAACCCCCAAAATAAATACTAATAATTCCAGCATAATCACTTTAATTGTACCACAAAACCCTCTTAAAGATATTTAAGAGGGTTTTGTTAATTTCAGACTAATAACGTCAACTAGAATTATGGACAAGCACCTGACGTGATACCAGACGGCGTAGCACAATTAGCGCCAGCTGTTAAGCCTCCTGTCACGCCTTCCAAAGTAAATTCAATAGCGTAAGTCGACCCGTCAGCTGAAGTATATTCGTAAATATTGCCAGCTGGAGGGGTAGGCGCAGAAGGTACTTGGCCCATGTAGGTAGTGCCTGATACTGCTGCAGCAAAGCCGGCACCAGAACTTAAAGTATCATTGTTAGCATCACCTAAGGTGACGGCTGTGGCTTCCACTGGATAAAGATCAACGTCAGCAAAATACAATTCCAAAGCAGTCTGAACTTGTTTGACGTCGGCTACGCGCTTAGCATCTCGTGACTTAGCGCGCGCATTATTCAAGGCTACCACCGCTAAGGTGGAAAGAATGCCGATGATGGCGATAACCACCAATAGCTCAATGAGCGTAAAACCTTTTCGTTGCATCATTGTTTCACCTCCCTTCACCTTTCTTCAACAGGCCACCTAGATAGTTTAAGCAACTATGCATAAGTAACCTATATAAAGTTAATTTTAAATCTTAACCGTAGTTAATAGTATAGCACAAAGATGCTGTCCTGTCCACAACTTAGTCTATTTTAAGCATTACCAATCGATTGATAAATCGGCAAAATGATAGCTGCCACCATCACACCGACCGCTAGACCTAAAATAACCATGATCAACGGCTCTATTAAGGTTACTAAGCCTTGAACCGAATTCTCTACTTCTCGGCTGTAAAAATTACCCAACCTGTTTAAAATCTCTTCTAACCGTCCGGTTTTCTCGCCCACCACCAACATTTGCGACACCATGGTGGGTACAGCACTGGATTCAATAAATAAGGTCGAGATGGAATTACCTTCTTCCACTTCATGTATGGTACGGGTGATTAATTCCTTGTAAACTTCATTGCCGACCACTCCCGCCACCACTTCCAGACCGCGCGTTAAGGGTACGCCACCCAACATCAGCGAAGCCAAGGAACGGGTAAAACGAACCAAATAAATACGCTGCAGAATCTTACCAAAAATCGGCAGACGCAGCTGTAATTTATGCCAGAGCAATCTACCTAAACCCTTACGCGTCAATAAACGCAAAGCCACAGCTATACCTAGTAATAATATAATCACTACCCACCAAAAATCTTCCAAAAAACTACTGGAGGCTATCAACATCTTGGTAGAAAAAGGCAATTCCGTACTTGTCTCCTGTAAAATTGCCGTCAGTTTAGGCACCACAAAAGTCATCATGACAAATCCGACCACGGTCAACCCTACCAGAATAAATGCCGGGTAGGTCATGGCGCCTTTTATTTTACTCATGAGGTCATAATTCTTTTCTGCCTCATCCGCTAGATAATTCAATGTTTCGTCCAACCGCCCAGAGGTTTCTCCCGACTTAACCATGTTCACATAAAAACTACTGAAGACATCTGGGTGTCGCGCCAAGGCGGCCGATAATTTAGCGCCGCCTTCTACTTCATCAGCTACTTCAGAAACAATTATTTTTAAGGTATCGCTTTGCGTTTGTTTGGTCAGTATGCGCAAAGACTGCACCAAGGGTACAGTAGCGGACACCATCACCGCCAACTGACGAGAAAAAACCACCAGATCCTTAGTCTTAACCCGATTAAAAAACTTAAGCGATGCTTGAAAAACACTCTTATCCGAACGCTCCTGGATAAAAACAGGCGTTAAATTACGCTCTGATAATTCATCCAGAGCAGCTTCTTCACTAGGAGCCTCTACTAACCCTTCAATCGAGCGACCATCCAGATCTTTTGCTTTATATTCAAATAAAGACATATGGCATTAAACAATGTTCATCTTCGTAAAATAGACTGAAAAACTTCTTTATCCAAAGCGTGGGCCAAAGCTACATCCTGCATGACCTCACCGGTCTTAACTAATTCTGCCAAGGAACGATCAAAGGCCACCATACCTTCTTCGCGCGAGGTTAATAAAATGTTATTTAGCTGATAATCCTTACCGTCACTAATAGTGGCTTTTACTGCTGGGGTGGCTATTAGCAACTCGGTTACCATCACCCGACCTCCGCCCACCCGCGGAACCAATTTCTGTACGGAAATAGCTAATAAGGCATCGGCTAATTTAGAACGAGCTAGCGGCTGGTTATCAGGTGGAAAACTAGCTACTAACTGCTCCACTGACGACACACACGATTCCGCCTCCATCACTACAAATACCAATTTACCGCCCAAGGCTAGGGATAAGCCACTATCTACCACGTGTGAATTTGGCAAGCGCGAAAAACCTACGACATCCACATCTTCATTAGG
>CAZRDN010000025.1:0-6714 GCA_964598875.1 uncultured Gammaproteobacteria bacterium | reverse complement strand
CCCGGTACATTGTATTCGGTAATTGCCCCGGCGGTGGTGATTTTAGAAAAGGCTGGAGTCCTGGATAGTAAGCAGGCTGAATTGGCTGCGGCCATAGACTTGGTGGGTGAGCTTAAAAATAATTATGAGGTGGCAATGCTCACACCTCAGAATAGAGCTAAACAGCTAGCGTATAGCCTGTACGACCATGTGCCGATAATAGTTGGTAGCAGCATCACACAATCAGTAGCGAGAAGGTGGAAGAACCAGTTTAACGAGCACGCCAAGACTGCCAGTTGGTTTGATAGTTTACCTGAAGCCAACCACAATACAGTGGAAGGATTTAACTTTCCCGCACGTTTTCGCGATGATGCTGTAGTTTTATTCTTATCATCGAATTTTGATCACCCGGAAGTGGTCAAACGTCAATCATTATGGCGCGAACAACTATTACACCAAGGCATCCAAGCCGAGTCTATAGAAGCCCAGGGGATAGATATTTGGAGTAATAAGCTGTCGTTAGTTTATTTGGGAGATTGGGCAAGCTATTATTTGGCCTTATTACATCAGCTTGATCCAGCAGCCATTCCAGTGATAAATGAACTTAAGAGGAAATTGGGTGCAAGTTAATTTGTGAATTTTTTTATAAAAAATCTACACCCTTTCTGGTTGTCACATAAAGTTCAGTTGGTTTTTGCGTTCGTGGTATGTTTGTTGGTCTTCACTTATTTGCAACCGCCGCAGGCCTTGGCTGATCCGGATTCCTGGTATCACGTACGTTTAACCACCATGTTGCGAGACGGTGGGTTGGTACGTGATTTTCCTTGGACACAAAGCTCTCTTTATAAGACGATTTTCATTGACCATCATTTTTTATACCACGTCCTGCTGCTGCCTTTTATTAGTTTAGGCGCCTTGGACTTAGCTGGCGCTAAAGCAGCCACAGTATTATTTGCTAGTTTATCGACTTGGTTGATTTTGTGGTGTTTAAAAAAATGGCGCGTACCTTATTGGGGGATCGGGGCTTTATTATTATTGACCTCAGCACCTTTTTTATTCAGACTGTCTTTGCTCAAAGCGCCTTCTTTAGCTATCGGGGTGGCCATAGTGGCTTTTTATCTGATTAGTCAAAGACGTCTGGGCTGGCTTTTTTTCTGGACGTGGTTTTATGTTTGGTTTTACAGCGCCTGGCCATTGGTCGTGATCATGGCCGGTCTTTATGTGTTTGTTGGTTCGTTAGGTAAGGCCAAACAAGGAGTAAAAGAGGTGGTAAAAGATTGGTTTAACCAGGCCAATATTAGATTGGTTTTGGTAGTGGCCGCAGGAGTTGCAGTAGGGCTTTTGGTAAACCCCTATTTCCCGACAAATTTGGCTTATTTAAAGCAAATTTTCGGAATGGCCCTAACGCCATATCATAATTTCATCGGTATTGGGGCAGAGTGGTATCCGATGAAGCCGTTTGATTTGCCGGAGTATTTATCTTACCCGCTTTTGGTTTGGTTGGTAGCAACCTTGGCAGGCGTATTTAATTGGCAAAAACAAACAACCACCACTCGAAGCAGTTGGCTACTGGCGGTGATATTTCTTTTTTACACCATGCGCGCCAGGCGACAAACTGAGTATTTAGTGCCATGGCTAGTAGTATCTTCAGGGCTTATTTTACGGGATGTTGGTGCGGGCAACTTGTCACGCGCGTATTTCAAGGAAAAATTTGCCAGCTGGTTGCCTGAATGGTTAAAGAAAAAAAGCGTAGTTTACGTATTGTTAGCTTATGCGATTTTGGTAGTACCATGGGGATTATCACACGGCCCGCGCCTGGCCAGAGCTTTATTGGCCCAGGGTTATGATTATAACACTATGTTGGGCGCAGCAAGTTGGCTTAAAAAAAATACTGTTCCCGGTGAGATAGTTTTTCAAAGTGACTGGGGTATGTTCCCTATGATGTTCTATCATAATTCAGAAAATTATTACCTTACCGGTCTGGATCAGACCTTCATGTATGAGTATGATAAAAATAAATATCAGAAATGGGCTCAAGCCACCAAAGGAGAAACACCCCAAGTTTATGAAATAGCCTATGATCTATTCGGGGCAGCTTATTTGGTTTTGGAAAAAAGAACTCCGGCCATGCTATTGTGGCTTAATCGTGATGCACGTTTTATGAAAGTTTATGAGGACGCTGAAGCCATCGTTTATAAACTATTATAGGAAAGTATGTTCGCTAAGTTATATTCATCAAGGCTAAGAAGCTTACCTAAGTTGTCAGCATCAACCATCTTGGCCGCAGCCTTGCTTTTTATTTTCACCATAACCGCCCTGACATTTAGCCAGTTTACGGCGAATTTTCAGAACTTCGTTTACCAAGCAGATGGTTTTTTGCATGGGACAGTGTTTTATCACACACCACCGCCCACCCTGCACGATTCCAGTTTTGGCAAAGGTAGTTATTATTGGGCCCCCGGGCCGCTACCCGCCTTGCTACTAAGCCCCGTGGTAGCATTGTTAGGACTAGGTTCATGGCAAATATATTTAAGCTGGGTACTGTTAATAGCGGTTCTTATATTGGCTTATAAGCTCAGCCGACGTGAAGGGTATTCTCGGGATAATAGTTTGTGGTTAACCTTGGTCTTTGTTTTTGCTTCGGTTTATTTAGGAGTGGCTTTTCGCGCTCAGGCTTGGCAAGTTAGTTCAGCCTTAGCAGCTGTTGTTACTTTGGGATTATTATGGGAATGGCGTGGACAGAATAGAGCCTGGTTGGTTGGTTTATTAGCCGCCGCGGCCTTGGCTACCAGACCAACTGCAGCTTTGGTCATATTTGTCCCTTTGATAGATAGGTTGTTTACACCGGAGACAACCAGACAACAAAAAGTTTTTTGGTGTATACAAGCAGCTGTACCGATTATATTGGCGGGAGTGTTGTTATTATCATTGAATCAGGCCCGTACTGACAGCTGGTTTGATAGTGGTTATATGTCAGCCAAGGTTAGCGAGCCTCTAGCAAACGTGCGTGAGCGGAGTGGTTTGTTTGCCATAAAAAACATCCCGACCAACTTATATTTTTATTTTTTTATTCCTCCTCGTCCGCAGTTTGCAGACAACAGCTACCAACTGCAATGGCCTTATATCAAAGCCAATATAGCTATGGGGTTTTTTTTCCTCTCTCCCATCTTCCTATATTTATGGCGTTTGCGTCCGCACGAACGTTGGCAAAAAACTTCCTTAGTAGTCGCCCTGATTAGCACCATTATAATACTGTCTTATTATGCGCTTAACGCTTGGGAATTTGGCCCGCGTTATTTGGTGGATATTTTGCCCTTGTATTTTTTACTAGTATTGTCGTGCTTTTATAACAATAAGCTAGGTTGGCGTGATAAGGCATTAATTGGTCTAAGCGCTGCCTTTAATTTGTATTTGTTTACGACCATTCCCTGGTGGAGTGGAGGTTGATTATGAAAAATTTGTGGCTGGTTATTCCCACATATAATGAAAAAGCCAATCTGGCGGAGTTATTGGCGCGATTATTCCAGTTGGATTTGCCACTTAAGGTTTTGGTGGTGGATGATAACTCCCCAGACGGTACTGGCGAATTAGCCGATGAGCTAGCTAGGTTTTATAAAGAAAAACTTTTTGTAGTGCACCGACCAGGTAAACTAGGTTTAGGTAGCGCTTACCGCCAAGGCTTTGCCTATTGCCTTGGCTGCGGCGCTGAAGTGGTTGGGGAAATGGACGCAGACCTTTCTCATTTACCCGAAGATTTGCCTAAGTTATGGGGCAAAATAGAAGAGGGCGCTGGGGTGGTTATTGGTTCCAGGCGCGTACGCGGGGGTAAAATAGTTGGCTGGACTTGGCAAAGGCATTTGTCCAGCTGGGGCGCAAACACCTTTTCCCGAGTATTCTTAGGTTTGAAAACACACGATGTCACAGCCGGTTTCAGGCTTTATCAGGTAAAGATTTTGGAAAAAATTCCTTGGCGTTTAGTAGAAAGTAATGGTTATGCTTGGCAAGAGGAAATTTTGTATTTACTAGAAAAATCAGGCGCACGTATAGCAGAAGTACCGGTGGTATTTAATGATCGCTCACAAGGTCAGTCAAAACTTAGAAAAAAAGACATCTGGGAATTTTTCCGCACAGTTATTCGCTTGGCTAGAAGGTCATAAAAAATTCTATCCCTAGGATAGAATTAAACAATTAGCTCGCTTGGTAATAAAGGGTGCGTAGTTGTTATTAGGGTGTTGGTGGCGGTGGAATATTTGTCGTACCTTGGAACAGTGAATTGATGGTAAAGGTGGCTATAGCCAGCTGCTGTCATCCAAAGGAAGCCGGCGTAGATCACCATGATTACCAGCATGGCGCCCAAGAAACCAAGTAGGGTATTAACTACCGTAGCTACTATTTTTATCGGATTGGCCTCGCCTGTGGGTAGGCCAGCGCCGGTGGCTGTGGCGGTGAGGCCATAGTCGCTAGGGATGGCTTGGGGCGGGTTAGTTTGCGCACTAGCGGTCAGCGCGAGCCCCCCGAAGAGGGCCACACTGACCGCTAGAGACAATACTTTATTCAGAATGAATCGCGATTTGCGATTCGTGAAATTCATAGGTCAATTATCCTTGATAACCAGTAGCGTCAACCAATTGGTTGATGACGAAGGCGGCAATAGCGTAAGCTGCCAAAATTATTACCAAACCGACTACGCCGGCACCCATGAGTTTCTTAGCCTCACCAATCTTATCCTCGTTACCAGCTGCTGTCATCCATTTGAAACCACCCAAAAGCACTAAGATGACCGCGATCACACCCAAGAAACCGAGCAAGATGTTGATGATGCGGGCAATTGTTGAAATCAATTCAATATTTGTGCCCAGGTTGGTGTTGGAAGCGAATTCATTCAAACCGAGGTTTGAAAGGTCGCCCAACTGAGCCAAAGCCATTGCTGGCAAACCATAGGCGAGTGCACCGGTAATGTATTTAATCGTTTTCTTCATACTTTCACCCCCTTTCTAGTTACCACCCGTAATTATGGAGTAGCTTTCTGAAAGGGTGGATATGGCTGATTTAACTATACCAGTAGATAGCAAAAAAGTCAATACCTAGAGACTAAAGTTTTTTCTTAAGTTGACTGGATTAAGGCCGCAAAAGGCGTGTAAACGAATTTTATAATTACGTATGAACCCAAGACCACGGCCGCGCCAATAGTGGCGTAAGTTAATACCTTTTTGGCTTGCTGGATTTTTTCTTCACTACCAGCTGACATCATCCAAATCGTTCCGCCGTATATATACATAGCAACGACAGCTACACCAAGAAGATTGACCATGTAGCCAACTATTCTCTGGCCGTAAAAAATAACAATTGATTGGCCGGACTGTATAGAGTTGGTTAGGCCCAAGGGATCAACCAGAGTAGAGCCGCTTTTTAATTCTGGTAGGCCGCCTTGGCCAATAGCCGCGCCGGTCAGAATATTTATGACAGTAGTTAGTATTTGGTAGCTGCCTACTATGACCAGCATGCCTACAATGGCGTAGGTAATAGTATTTTTTCCCTTGCGATATTGCTCGTCATTGCCACGTGCTGTCAGAATGATGTAGCCGCCTATGACCACAAAGACCAAGGCTAGTGTACCAGCTACAAAACTTAAGCCAGCAGCCACACGGGCGAATAAATCCCACACCTGTGTGCCTTCACCTAATGGGTTTTCTAAATTGGTATTAGGTGCCTGAGCTAAAACCAACCAGGGCAATAAAGCGGTTACGGCCAAGACAGAGGCTAATGTTATTTTTTTATAGAGTGTGTTCATACGGAATTATTTACAACAAACCCAATTACTATTACCAGGACATAAACCGATTATAGCGACTACGGTACACGAGGAAGAATCTCGGCAGGTGTAGCCTTGTGAGCCCCATTCGTTTTCGCAATTAGTGACACAGGCGCCGCCCTTGCATATACCTGCGCCTGTGTAAGAACCAGAGGTTACTGTGCAGGGTGTACCGTTACCTCTGTCTCGGCAAAAAGAGGCGCTGTTTGAACTTGGGCAAAAAGCCAATTTCCAACTCTCACCAGCGAACATACCGGTTATAGGCAGTGGCTTGCCAGTATTTAAGTCACGTGGACCGGCAAAGACAAATACAGTGACTACAATCAAAAAATATCCAGCCAGAATAATTAATACACCGAAGATGGTCGATAGTATGAGTTTTTTCCCTTCAGCTACTTTTTGGGTGTTGCCAGCTGAAGTCAATATGCCAGTTCCTCCCCAAATGATCATGATAAGTGCCAGGCCGCCAAAGAGTGACAGGATAACTTTTTGTAGTACTACAAAAAGGTCAATAAAATCGCACCAAGTGCAATTACCATCAACTCGGCAGCTAGCTGATAAATTGCCCACTATACCATCTTTAATATCAAAGGCCCAGGCAGTATTAGCCAGCACCAGACCACCCAGTAACAAGGCTAAGATAGTGATTAAGATATAGCGTTTAGGCATAGTTATGGGCTTAGTTAGGCTTACCTAAGGTTGTGTTTATTTGTCTGGCTGCTAAGGTTAAGGCTTCTTCCAGAGAGGTGCCTGTTAGGACCTGTCGGACCATGGCTTTGAAGGTATCCTCGGCAGCTTTGAAATTATATCCTCGGTACCAGCTTTTGGCGGATAACACTTGGCTGGCTGGAATGCTCAAATCTATATCTTCAAGTTGTGCGGCCACCAAAGAGCGTTGGGCAGTTGGTCTTTTGGTGGTTTCT
>CAZRDN010000024.1:0-6840 GCA_964598875.1 uncultured Gammaproteobacteria bacterium | reverse complement strand
TTAGGGCCTGGTTTTATGTTGACATATGCTAAATTCTATGATATAATATGTATAGTTAAATTGAATTTTTAAGCCGATTTACGGCTATATAATTTATATGAGCGAAGATACTGGTTCAATACTTGACCAAATAATAGCTACCCAGCAAGTTTCCCATAGGCAGAATTTTAAACCTAAGGACACATTAGATAAGTTATTTGATTTATTAACTGAACGGGAAAAACAGATTTTACTCCGCCGTTTTGGTTTGACTGGTGAGAAACCAGAGACGTTGGAAAACATCGGCAAGTCTTTTCATGTTACTAGAGAACGGGTGCGTCAAATTGAAAGGTTGGCTATTTCTAAACTGAACCAGAGTAAGGAGGCGCAGGAAATCATTAAACCATTAAAGCAAGTGGTGGTCGAGATCTTAGAGGCTGAGGGTGGGGCGGCAACTGAAGATAGATTTATTAAACTATTGTCCAATGTATCGGACGAGGCTAATGCTAATGCCATAAGGTTTTTTATGTCTGAAATATTAACCGATGTAGTAACTAACCTTGGTGACAGCGAAGCCTCATTCGCGCCGGCCTGGCGGCTACGGGCAGTGGCTATTGAAGCTATAGACAATATAATAAGCAATGCTCAAGAGATAATCACAGCTAAAGGATCACCTGTAGCTGAGGCTGATTTGGTGCAACAACTATTAAATAAAAGTGTGGCCAGTCCATTGCAAGGCACTATTACGGAATCATCCGTAGTCACTAATTTATTACAGCTATCAACTTTAATTAAAAGAAATACCTTTGGCGAATGGGGTTTAAAGCATTGGGAAACGATTAACCCTAAAAGAATGAATGATAAGATATATTTGGTTTTAAAGAAAAACGGAAAACCTATGCATTTCCGTGATATCGTTAGATTGATAAACGAACAAGAGTTTGACCATAAGAAGGCCTATGCACCCACCGTACACAATGAGTTGATTCTGGATGATAAGTTCGTACTGGTAGGTAGGGGTATATACGCCTTAAAAGAGTGGGGCTATAAGCCAGGCGTGGTGGTTGATGTCATTGAGGGCTTGTTAAAGGATAGGGGTGAGCCTATGCAGCGTGAAGAGTTAGTGGCAGAAGTCCTTAAGCAGCGTATGGTCAAAAAAGGTACGGTCTACTTAGCTCTTACCAATAAGAAGAAGTTCGCCAGGCACTCTGACGGCAGGTATGGCCTGGTTAATCAAACATCAGCTAGTGATAAGCCCTTGCCAACTGTAATATAGATCATGGATTTTATAGTAAATATTCAGGATTATATAAATCAGTTAGTTTTAAATATGCCAGGCAGTGATCCAGCCTCGGTAGGTCTTTATTTATTTGTTCACGGCGGTTGGTTCATTTTAACTATTGGTGTGCTTCAGGCTATGACGCAGATTTGGCTTGATAACAGGCGTGAACTGTTTGATCAGTCAATTCGTAATATTTTGTTGGCAGTGGATGTACCTAAAGAGACTGAGCAGAGCCCGCAAGCGGTGGAACATATTTTTTCTTCTCTGGCTTCCACCTTTTCGCGAGGCACTGTCTATGACAGGTGGTGGAAAGGAAAAACACCAGATAGTTTTAGTTTTGAAATAGTATCTTTGGGCGGCTATACACAGTTTTTAATTCGCACACCCGATAGTTATCGTGATCTTATAGAGGCTTCAATTTACGCACAATACCCAGACGCAGAAGTTACCGAAGTAGAAGATTATGTTAATCGTATTCCCTTGAATTTTGATACGGAAGCGTATGATTTATGGGGTACTGAATTTCAATTAATGAAACCGGATGTTTATCCTATTAAAACTTATCCTGAGTTCGAGCATCAGTTATCCCAGGAATTTAAAGATCCCATGGCCAATTTTTTGGAAATTATGAGCCGTATCCAACCTGATGAAGATGTTTGGTTTCAAATCATAGTCACTCCTACCACTGATTTTTGGAAGAATAAAGCCAAGAAAGAAGTTGAGAAAATAATAAAACAACAGACATCACAGCAAGAAAGCTGGCTGTTAAGGTGGTTTAATTATTTGTTTATCCAAATGCCAGGCAAGTTTTTATATACAGTCACAGAAACAGTATTTGCTGGAGTGATTGAACCATCAGGCTCAACCACCACTTCACTGCAGCCTGAAAAGCAGGTGGTGAGAACAGCGCAACACTTAACTCCTGGCGAAAAGGAAGTTATAGCTGCTATTGAGCGTAAGGCCAGTAAGATTGGTTTTCAGAGCAAGTTGAGGTTGATTTATTGGGGTAGAAGGGAGAATTTTTTGAAAGGCCGTGGTGTGGCTGGCGTAACTGGCGCCTTGCAGCAATTTACTAAATTGAACTTGAATGGCTTTAAGCCTTCTAAAATAATGACAACCAAAGCTGAATATTTTTTAAAGCAATCGCGCATTAACAGAAAGCAAAGAAGAATATTGTCTCATTATGCCAAGCGTACTAATGGCAAAGGTCATGGCGCTGGGTTTATTTTGAATACGGAAGAATTAGCCACGGTTTTTCACTTCCCTATAGTGAAAGTTAAAGCCCCGTTAGTGAAGAAAGCAGAAGTTAAGAAGGCTGAGCCACCGTTTAGTTTGCCAGAGTATCAGCCAGGTAAAAAAATAGAAAGCCCAGAATTGGTACCAAGCAAGCAGACTTTTAAGGGTGCACCACCAGCTAATTTACCAACCATTGAGTGATTTATGGAAATTAGATATTCATCAGAAGTAGTGCCCTTTGCCGTTACCAATTTCCGTAACGGTCAGCGTAAGTTTGGTATAAAACTGGATGATCGCCGTCGTCATATGTATGTTATTGGTAAATCAGGTACCGGCAAATCAGTTTTGCTGGAAAATATGATTTACTCAGACATCAGAGCAGGCCATGGTTTGGCGGTAGTCGATCCACACGGTGATTTGGTGGAAAAGATTTTAGACCTGATACCATCAAACAGAGTTAATGATGTGGTATATTTTAATCCTTCAGATGTTGATCACCCCATAGCTTTTAATCCTTTAGAAACCGTTGACCCGAAGTATCGTCACTTGGTAGCCTCTGGTTTGGTAGGTGTATTTAAGAAAATCTGGGCCGATTCTTGGGGGCCGCGCCTCGAGTATATATTGAGAAATGCCATCTTAAGTTTGCTGGAATATCCTTCCTCCACCTTATTAGGCATTACTAGAATACTGGTGGACAAATACTACCGTAAAAAGGTTTTGGAAAAAGTCACCGATCCGGTAGTGCGCTCTTTTTGGATTGATGAGTATGATAATTATAATGAAAAATTCCGCACAGAGGCTATCTCACCAATACAAAATAAAATTGGCCAGTTCCTTTCCTCAGCTATTATTCGTAATATAGTAGGTCAGCCTAAGTCGACCATTGATTTAAAAAGTATAATGGATGAGCAGAAAGTTTTGTTAATGGATCTATCAAAAGGTAGAGTAGGTGAAGATAACAGCGCGCTACTAGGCGCCATGATGATAACTAAGATACAACTGGCCGCCATGAGCCGAATTGATATCTCAGAAAAAGACAGGAAGGATTTTTTCCTTTATGTGGATGAGTTTCAAAATTTTGCTACCGAGAGCTTTGCCACTATTTTATCTGAAGCGCGTAAGTATAGGCTTAATCTTATCATTGCCCATCAATATATTGAGCAGTTAGGCGATGTGGTTAAGGCTGCGGTTTTTGGTAACGTTGGTACTATGATTGTATTTAGGATAGGCGCAGAGGATGCCGAGTTTTTGGAAAAGGAATTTACCCCCACTTTTACCCAAATGGATTTGGTGAACCTGCCTAATTACCATATTTATCTCAAACTGATGATCGACGGTGTCACCAGCGACCCGTTTAGCGCTACTACCATGCCGCCAATTGGCAATCGGAATAATAATAGGACATCTATTGTTAGGGTTTCACGTGAGCGTTATGCCAAAGACAGGGAAAAGGTAGAGGAAAAGATCTTGCGATGGGCTGGTGTAGAAGAGGTTTTTAAAGAAACGGCCCAAGAAGAATCTCGTAGTTTGAATGAAGAAGAAGCCACTTACAAGGTGGTACCCACGCGTAGATCGTACGCTGTCAGACACAAAATTGAACCAGATGAACCACCGCGCCTGAATCTGACCCAACCCAGCGGTGAGATGTTCGAGGATAATTGCTGGGTTTGTGGCCGAAAAGTTCTATTGCCATTTAAACCAGATGGTATCCGACCAGTATATTGCAAGGAAGACATGAAGAAAATAAGACAGGGTTTGATACCTAAGCCTAAGCCTAGATTGGTAGTTTCTGATACTAAACCATCCGTGCCAGCTACTTTGCCGACCGTAGACAGTGAGCCGACGCCAAATAATGATAAACCAGAGTTGAATCCGCCAGCTACCGCAGCTGAACTTAAACTGATGGACGTTATATCAGCCGAGCCGGTTTCTTTTAAGAGGGAAGCAAGTCCCAAAACAGGTGTGAGCGATAAAACATATTCGGTCAAACCTAATCAGCTTATACAATTTTCTAATGAGTAGCATCAAGCAAGCTAAGTTGAATAGGTTTATCCAAGATATCAGCGACATAAAGATTCAGGGGGCCACAGCTGTGGCTGAAGCCACGGTTAATGTCTTAATTGAATTAATTTCTTCTGGCCCAGCGCCTAAGAGCACAGCTGACTGGCGTAATTTGGAAAAGACGGCTGAAAGGCTGTCCAGTCTACGCCCAACTGAGCCCATGGCGCGAAATTTGGCCAACTGGATAATTTATGAATTAAAGAAAAGATCAGGCGGTTCAGCAAAAAACAATGAGAATTTTGAGGCCACAGCCAATAAGCTCCTCCAGGAGAGTAAGTATTTATTAAAGGAGATTGAAGCCAATTTGACCGAAGCTGGGGAAGGGCTAGTGCGAGCTAAGCAAACCATTTTTACCCATTGTCACTCATCTTTGGCTGAGAATATTTTAATAAGAGCACAAAAAAATAAGAAGAAGTTTAAAGTTTATCATACGGAAACAAGACCACTGTATCAGGGGCGCATTACCTCACGTCGCTTGCAAACAGCCGGGATAAATTCAGTCATGGTGGCTGATGGCGTAGCTGCCTGGCTAGTATCTGGTCATTCTGGGGATGATGTAGATGTTTCTTGGGTGTTATTAGGGGCTGATAGTATCAGTCTGGATGGGTCAGTAATAAATAAGATCGGCAGTTTTGCTATTGCCTTGTCTGCTTATGATTCGCGCATCCCTGTTTATATTGCCAGCACCTTACTAAAAGTTGATGCTCATAATAAGACTAAGATCGAATTGAGAGCAGAAAAGGAGCTTTGGCCAGAAGCACCAGCTGGCACTAGGATAGTCAACTACGCGTTTGATAGAATTCCTGCTCGGTATATTACTGGAATTATTACTGAGTTCGGTATTATAAAAGCTAAAGATGTCAGTAAGGTTACTAAGCAACATTATCCTTGGATATTCAAAGTAGGTAAGGTTTAACTATGTCATTTTTTTTGAAGACGAAGCGGGTTGATATTTCCTCAGGCGGAGAGCCTACAGCTGTCATGAATCAAAATGAGGCTGAAAGTTACGGTATTCAACCAGGTGATCGCGTAGAATTAAAATTACCAGGCGGTAAACGTCAGGTGGTAATTATGGAGGTGAGTCAGAGCAGGGTTTCCCCCGGACAACTTGGCTTATGGCGTGAGGCTTATAATACTTGCCGTTGCAAAAATGGCACAATCGTGGAAGCAAAATTATTATCACGACCACCGTCAATTCAAGCTATTAGAAAGAAGTTGTTAGGCGAAGAGCTGTCGTATGATGAAGTCCATTCCATCATTTCAGATATCGTGGAAGGTAACTTATCGCCAGTTGAAACAACTTACTATGTGGCTTCTGGTTTTGTTAAGCCTAATAGTGATAAGGAACTTTTTTACCTTTCCCGCGCTATTGCTGAAACAGGAGAGCAGATAAATTTGCCCATAGAGGTGGTGGACAAACACTCCATCGGTGGATTACCAGGCAATAGAACCACCATGATAGTGGCTCCGATAATTGCCAGTCTTGGTTTGTACATTCCCAAAACTTCCTCACGAGCCATTACCAGCCCGGCAGGCACAGCTGATACCATGGAGGTTTTAGCTCCGGTTAGTTTTTCTATGCAGGAGATAAGACGAATTGTTAAAAAAACCAAAGCTTGTTTGGTTTGGGGAGGCGGGCTTAATATCGCCCCAGCAGATGATAAAATAATCAGATTATCACGTCCGTTAGCGCTTGAGCCTTATGATAAGATGTTGGTTTCAATTATGGCAAAGAAAGTTGCCATGGGTGTTGATTATCTAGTGATCGATATGCCGATTGGGGCCACAGCTAAAGTCAAATCCAAGAAGATAGCCAGCTTACTGGCTTCGAAGTTTGTTTTTTTGGGAAGAAAATTTGGCATGAAAGTTAAAGTTATAAAGACATTAGCACGAGAACCGATTGGTCGCGGTATTGGTCCGGCTTTAGAGGCCCGGGATGTATTGCGTGTTTTACAGCGCAAAGTATTAAAGCCTGATGATTTAGAGCAGAAGGCGGTTTATTTGGCGGGGGAACTGCTGGAGCTTAAAGGCTATGCTAAGCGTGGTGAAGGTGAAAGAGTGGCTCAGCGCCAATTAGAAACAGGCGCCGCCTGGCGTAAGATGCAGGAAATAATTGAGGCTCAGGGTGGAAATTACAATATTGATGCCGAACAAGTGGCTGGCGGGACTTATCGTTATGAAATACATGCCCATCAGTCGGGCCGTATAAGTTTGATCGATAACAGAGCCATAAATGAAATTTGTATGAATTTAGGAGCACCTCAAGAGAAGTTAGCTGGTCT
>CAZRDN010000023.1:0-6844 GCA_964598875.1 uncultured Gammaproteobacteria bacterium | reverse complement strand
CCACATTTCATATTATAAGCCACGCTACGAGGGTTATGAGGAAAAGCGTGGGTAACCATACGATTCAGGTTTAGTTTAAGAAAAGCATATTTAAGCAAGGCCATTTTCGCGTCCGAGCCATAACCCTTACCCCAATACTTAGAATATGCAATATAGGAGCCGCTAGTACCTCGTTTATTTTTTAAACTTTCCAAATACAAGGTCATCATACCTATTGGTTCGCCTGTATCCAACTTCTCAATCACAAAATACTTAGCTTTCTTGTCTCGAACCATCTCGCGCACCTTTTTTCTCTCCTGCGCTAAGCTAATAGGTATTGCGGTTGCTAAAAATCTATTCAATTTTTTATTATTAATCCAGCCGTGAAGCATTTTAGTATCTTCAATCTTCACCGTCCTAAGGCGTACCTTTTTGCCTTTTAGGATCATTTTATTTTAAGGCCAAGTTCTTTAAGCTGTTCATCACTAACTTCATCAGGTGCAGCCATCAATAGGTCTTTAGCGTCAGCGGTCTTAGGAAAAGCAATGACTTCTCTTATATTTGGCTCGCCAGCGAGTACCATAATAAATCTATCCAAACCCCAGGCTATACCACCATGTGGCGGCACGCCATAGGAAAAAGCCTCCATCATATGACCAAAATTAGTGTCTATTTCCTTATCTTTATAACCAATTATTTCCAAAACTGATTTTAGAGCCTCGGCTTTGTGATTGCGGATACTACCGCCACCAATTTCCCAGCCATTCAATACTACATCATATTGCGTGGTGATAATGTCGCCAATATTCTTTTGCGCCATCAAATCTGCCATAAATTCAGGTCTAGGCGCAGAAAATGGATTATGGGTAAAGGTCCAACCGCCTTCCTCGGTTTTTTCAAAAAACGGAAAATCTACAATCCAACAAAAAGCTAGCAGGTTGGCGTCATTCTTATCTTTTCTTAAATCTGGCCTGTCTGTACCGTATTTATCAATTGCCTCTTTGTAAGTAAGGCGCGGGAATGGTACTTCTTGTATTTTTTTCTCCGGCGCGATTTTTTTAACTATAGCAATTAACAGCTCTTCATTTAATTTCATCACGTCATCCCTTTCCACAAAACTCATTTCCAAATCTAGCTGAGTGAACTCAGGCTGCCTATCACCTCTCGTATCCTCATCGCGGAAACAGCGGGCAATTTGGAAATACCTCTCCAAGCCGGCAACCATCAGTAACTGCTTATACTGCTGAGGTGCCTGTGGCAGGGCATAAAACTTACCTTTATAAATACGCGACGGCACTAAATAATCGCGCGCGCCTTCCGGGGTGGATTTTGAAAGTATGGGTGTTTCTATTTCCCTAAATCCCTGCTCTGACAAAAATTGTCGGATGAATAAAATAACATCGTGCCGCAGTGTTAAATTTTTAGCCAAGCGCTCGTGCCTTAAGTCCAGATAACGATATTTTAGGCGCAGTTCTTCAGCTGCTTGCCTATCTTCATTGGCAATTTCAAACGGTGGCGTTTTAGCTTCATTTAAAATCTCTAATTTTTCACATAAAACCTCGACTTTCCCAGTGGCTAATTTTTCATTTTCACTTCCGGCTTTGCGAACTTGAACAGTACCAGTTACTGCCACCACAAATTCAGGGCGAATATCCTTGGCAGCTTGAACTGTGGCTGTATCAGCATTAGGCGGCACAATAACCTGCATTAAACCAGTACGGTCACGCAAATCAAAGAACACCATTTTCCCCAAGTTCCTACGCACATGCACCCAACCCCGGAGTACTACCTGCTCACCAACCTTATTAATTGATTCTGAAATTAAAATACGATCCATATTATGGCCTTAAACGGTTAATAAGTCTTGGGAAAGGAATGCTTTCCCGTACGTGCTTCAAGCCGCAAATCCAAGCAACCAAGCGCTCCAAACCCACGCCAAACCCGGAATGCGGCACACTGCCATATTTACGCAAATCCAAATACCACTGAAAATCAGCAATATTAAGCTTTTCCTCTTTCATGCGCTCAAGTAAAGTTTCATAATCATCCTCACGCTGCGAGCCCCCAATCACTTCGCCATACCCTTCTGGGGCTAATAAATCCGCATTCAAAACTCGCGTCGGGTCAGCTGGATCGCGCTTCATATAAAAAGCTTTGACAGCGGCTGGATATTTCTCCACAAAAATAGGTTTATCATAAAGTTCAGTCAAAAGCGTTTCATCGTCTGCTCCTAAATCATCCATGTCACCTATATCACTACCGCGTTCACGCAGTTTAGTAATGGCTTCTTGATGAGTAAGCCTGTAAAACGGCGGGGTGACTCGCTGTAAAATAGTGGTATCGCGCTCTAATATTTCCAGTTCCTTTTTATTTTTCTCCAATACAGACTTAACAATGGCGGTTATCAAATTTTCCTGAATTTTCAAATTTTCCTCATGCTCTACAAAAGCCGCTTCCGCATCCATCATCCAAAATTCTGTTAAGTGCCGCCGAGTTTTACTTTTCTCGGCACGAAAAACCGGACCGAAGTCAAAAACACGCCCATGTGAAAAAATAGCCGCCTCGATATAAAGCTGGCCAGACTGCGTTAAATAAGCTGGCTCACCAAAATAATCTATCTGGAAAAGTGTAGTTGTACCCTCACAAGCAGTCGGGGTTAAAATAGGTGCATCAATTTTTATAAAACCATTATCATTCAAATGATTATAAATAGTATTAATAATAGTATTGCGAATCCTTTGAATCGCCCACTGCCTGCCTGAGCGCAGCCACAAATGCCTGTTATCTAGTAAAAAATCAGGACCATGTTCTTTCTTACCAATTGGGTATTCGGGTGAAGCGCCTACTAATTTTATTTCCTTGGCATTAATCTCAAATTCATCTTTTTTAGGATGCTTATTAACCACCCCCCTAACTATAATTGAACTCTCCATACCAAGAGTTTCCACTGTACTCAAACTTGTCTTATCCACTTCGGCTGCATCCACTATTACCTGCACCAAACCAACGCCATCCCGAAACTCAATAAACCAGATCTTACCTGAAGATCTTAAATTTTGCGCCCAACCAGAAAGAGTTACCTCCTGACCTGCGTAATCTCCTAGTGAGCTGGTGTATATTTGGGTCATAATGAACAAATGTACCATTTTTGCCTTAATTTGGCAAAAAATCAGACCTTAAGAAATATGGCATTTTTGCTGGGAAAATGCTATCTTGATGAGGTTAGTATGTTTATTAAACTGCTGGAAAAGTTTAAAAAATTCTACTGGCGCATATTTGAACCCTTCTTCCCTACTATCAGAGATGCCTGGGTGGCCTTGGGTTTGATCAGTCATAATGTCAGGCAACCTTATTTATATGGCGCACTCAAGCCGAACATATCGCGCGATGATTTAAAAAACCACCTGCTGCGCGCTGGTTTCAGTAATGATTATGTGGCCTGGGTGGATCCTGACGAGATTTTGAATATGCGCAAGGAGGTGAATGTGATCTACCAATATCACGTTCGCTTATTTTCTGATGGCGAAGTTAGAGGGCACTATGAATATACAGCCGAATCGCATCCTTTTAAGCACCTTTACGATGTTGGCCTAACCGACGGCGCTGATTATTTGAAACCATTATTATCCGACTTGGTAGAAGAATTACCCAAACCTGAGATCTCTTTACGCAATAGCACCCAAGGCGAAACATCCTGAGCAATATAAAAAGCTTTCACTAGATCACTCCGCGTTATAATGCCGCTGGTGGCGTGTCGGCTCGCTTGTCTGTACATTGGCTCAACTATGACTGGCGGGCCGACTTCATCATAAAACTCCAGGGCTTTTTTTATTAATACCACTCGCTCGCCTGTACCGGTTGCCTTACCCAACAGCCTCCAGGCCATACTCTGCAACCAAACAAAAAAATGAACAAACATAAGTCTGCCACAGCGTTCACATTTTCCTTTAATCCTCCACATAATCCTTTCTCCTTTGCCAAGTCTTTTTTAAATTATCAATAGCCTGCCGACGACTTTGAACGTTGAACAATATCTTCCATATGCTAGGCAAGACCGAAACTATAACTATGAATAAAACAATAGGTAATAAATACTTATCGACTCCAGGAATAGAGCTGCCCAAATAATAACCCAAGGAAGTTAAGCCAACTGCCCATAATAGTCCGCCTATTACATTGTAAGCCAAAAAAGTTGGGTAATGCATTTCACCTACCCCAGCCAAAATCGGGGCCAGCGTCCTGATGCCTGGTAAAAACCTGGCCAAAATTATGGTTTTACCGCCATGCTTAGCATAAAAACCTTGGGCCTTAGCAATATTCTCTGGATGAAAGAAAATAGAACGCGGTCGGTTAAAAAATCTTTTACCAACACGCTTGCCAAAAGTATAACCTACACTGTCGCCAGTGACCGCCGCCACAAAACATAAAATAACCAGCCAGGTAATATCAAAATATCCTTGGGAGCTTAAAAAACCTGCAGTAAAAAGCAAACTATCCCCAGGCAGCACAATGCCAAACAATAAACCAGACTCAGCAAAAATTATGCCAAATAATCCTATATAACCAGCGGTAATGATGAAGCCTTCTAAAGCCATAAGTAATTATTGAGGTGCATTTACTATAAAAAACTTTTTGTCTTGACGCCACTTATGTAACGCTGTCTGAAGACTAAGAGGATACACTTTGATTTTTTTAAAATCAGGCCATGATAAAAACTCAAAATCTATGTGCTCTTCAAGACTCAAGCTACTATAGTTGTTCAATGTAACCTGGTATACAAAGTTTATTTCATGATGGCTGTCTTTTCTTTCATTATATATATTTTCAATCATACCTATTAACTTGGCACGTGTGATATTGACACCCAATTCCTCTTTGATCTCCCTTTTTAGGGCCCGACTGAGACTTTCTTTATATTCCACATGACCTCCGGGGAAAAAATAATAATTCCTGCTTATCATCCTGCACAATAAAATCTTATGCTTGTGCACTATTATAGCCCTAACGGCCACTTCAATATTATGAGCGTACTTGTGACTCATACCTGTGTACCTATTAGCTTTCTAGATATCAAACCGCTCAACGGTAATAACAAAGCCCAAGGCACTACTGATAATATGACCGGCAACTCCACCGCCAGTTGTGGAAAAAAATTATCTACCAAATATATGGCCAGTAAAAAATTCATATACGTCAAGCACACAGAAATGGTAAACCTGTCCTGTACCGAACGCCAAAAAATAACCACATAACCCAATACATGCAGCAACAAAAAAAATGCAACAAGCCAAACCAACCAACTTAAAGCTTGGCCACCCGCTGCTGAAGCTATAATAGTATCCGCTTGCCGTGAAGTTACAGCAGCAATTATCAAACCCAATAAAATGACCGACACATAAGAACTGGATTTGATAATTATTTTACTTATTTGCGGCCATAGATATTTAACTAGCTCAGCCAGTATAAAGGGTATGAAAATCACCTTAGCCAAGGTGAAAAACATATCTAAAAAGGAAACCGTGATCTGAGCCCCGGCCACAAACTGAATTACCAGAGGTATGGTAAACGGCGCGAACAACGAGGTGGTGGCCGTAATCACCAAAGCTAAACTTTGCCGACCACCCATGAAGTCAACTATCAAGGGCGCTGTCATGGCCGTAGGCATAGCGGCCAAAATAACAAACGGCATAGCCAAGGACGGTTCCAGCCAACGCATCACATAAAAAACGACTATGGGTATTATCAGTAGCATCAGTGCATTGACCTCGGCCACCATGCGCCAATCGCGCAAATAATTTATTACCTCCTTAAAATCCAACTTTAAGGCTGTTAGAAAAAAGATGACTGCCAAAAATAACGTGGTTAGGGAAGAAAAAATGCCAGCGACACTGGGGGCCAGCAAACCAAAAACCAAGGCGGCTATAGCCACCAACAAATAAGACCTGCTTAAATTATGAATAACAGCTGACATTATTTAGGCTCAAGCCTTAAGCAAGCTGAATTAATACAATACCTCTCACCCGATTTTCCTGGCCCATCTGGGAACACATGCCCCAAATGAGAACCACAATTCTTACACCTCACTTCGGTACGGCGCGTGCCGTGGCTATTATCATCCACTAATTCTACGTGCTGGTGATTCATTGGGTCAGTAAAGCTCGGCCAGCCGGTGCCAGAATCAAATTTAGTATCCGAAGAAAACAATTCAGCACCACAAGCCCGGCAACGATAAATACCCTGCTCGTGGCTATCCCAATATTCTCCGCTAAAGGGGGCCTCTGTACCGCTCTCTCGTAAAATCTGGTATTCCTCAGGAGATAATTCTTTTTTCCAGTCCTCAGCTGTTTTACTCATTAGATCTTCCTTCATATTAAAGATCATTAAGCACTTACTCCATCAAAGCAAAACCAAACATCAAACCGATACCTGCTAAAAGAAAAAGTAGCTGGATCAATGATTTACCAATACGCACTTCCTTATGCAACTCTGGTATCAAGTCTGCTGTAGCAATATATATAAAACCACCAGCAGTGAAAGCTAATAACAGGGGTAAGGAGCCTTCAACCGCCTGCCCAAACCAAAACGCCAAGCCCACGCCAACTAGAGCAACTAAAGCTGAGAGAAAATTAAGCAATAAAGCTTTGGCTTTAGAAAAACCGCTGTGAATAAGAATGGCAAAATCTCCTATTTCCTGGGGAATCTCATGGAAAGCCACCGCCATAGTAGTGGCTACACCTAAGCCGAAATCTACCAAGTAAGCAGCTCCTATAATTATGCCGTCTATTAAATTATGAAAACCATCCCCTACTAAATTAAGCAACCCTACCGGATGTTTATCCTCTTCATTGACGTGATGATAATGATG
>CAZRDN010000022.1:0-7141 GCA_964598875.1 uncultured Gammaproteobacteria bacterium | reverse complement strand
CCGTGGACGCAGACTTCTTTTTCAGAGCTAAAAATAAAACAATAAACCCTGCTACCACCACCACCACTGTTAATACAACTACTTCTATGGACATATTATTATTCTAGCACTCAATTTAAGATATTCCGAACAAGGTACGGGTATTTCGACTGGTAATCTTATCTACCTCAGACAAAGCTAAGCCCTTAATCTCAGCTATTTTCTTGGCCACCTCAACTACATAAGATGGTTCATTGCGCTTACCCCGATAAGGCACTGGCGCTAAAAATGGCGCGTCGGTTTCAATTAAAATCCTATCCAAAGGAACATGTTCGACCGCAGCTAATAAGCTGGGTGACGCATTCTTAAAAGTTATAATGCCAGTGAAAGAAATATAATACCCTAAGGCCAAAAAATTGCTGGCCAATTCGGCATTACCCAAGTAACAATGAATAACCCCTCTCATATCCCTATTTTTTTCCAAAATGACAAGTAAATCTTCATAAGCATCGCGACAATGTATGACCAAGGGCAGTTGCCGCTGACGCGCCAAGCTGATTTGTTGCGTAAAAACTTGTTCTTGCAGTTTTTTGTCTTGCTCCTCGGTATCAGGTGCGAGTCTGGCATAATCCAAACCACATTCGCCAATAGCCACCACCCTATCGCCGGCCGCTAAGGTAGCTAGTCTGTCCATCGCTTCAGGTGTAACAGTGGCAGCATCATGCGGATGTATGCCAACGCTGGCATAAATAAAATTGTGTAACTCACTTAAATCAACCGCTCGCTCACTGGTTTTGATATCTGTGCCGACATTAAGCACTAACTCAAGATTTTCTTGGGTGCGCTTTATAACTGAGGGAAAATCGGCTTGATAATCAGGAAAGTCTAAATGACAATGGCTATCTATCATAAATGGCTGGCACGGTTTCAGGAATATCTAAACCCTCCGGTATATAAGGCTGAGCGTAACGAATAGCCTCTGGCAGAAGTGGCACTAGAATTGCGGCAAAAGCCTGCAGGCCGAAAGCTACCTTAGATGAAACAATGGCTTGGCTGATAATATCAGGCATGGCCAGATGATTGCTGACCAATATTAATGACAAACCTAGCACCAGAATTCCCTCCACAATGCCTATAACTGCTCCAGCGAGGCGATCAATCGTTTTAAGAAAAGGTAAACGAATTAAAAAAGCAAAAGATTTATCAAATAAATAAAAGCCAAAACCAACCAAGCGATTTACTAGGATAAAAATTCCCAAAAAAACGGCCAATTTAAGCCACGGTCCTTGATAATTAAACAACTCTTCAATCGGCCAGGCTGCCTTTACATACAAATGACCAGCCAGCCAAGCGCCTGCCACCGCCCCCACCAAACCGCCGGCCGCATGAATCAGGCCAAACCAAAAACCAAACCACAAAAAGCCGAATAAACAAATTAATAATACAAAATCAAGTACTGTCATATGGTTAATTATTTAATCGTGGAAATAAGGGCTCTATTTTATTTATCTTGTTGCCTAAGGCTTCCTTAATTTTTCTACTGCTTTCTGGTAAAAATGGTGCCAAAACTTCAGCCAAACCACGCAAGCTATGTACCCACTTGGTAACCAGTTCAATGACCGACTCGCCTCGCTTAGCCATATCCCATGGTTTAGTCTCATCAATTTCTTGATCAATCTGCCGTAAGTTTGCATTGATTTTTTCAAGAGCCTTATCAAAACCATATACTTCCATTTCCGCAACTATATCAAATTCAGTCATACCCTCCACTACTTGCCCTTGGCAGAACTTTTCAACCATATTGGTTACACGAGATACTGTATTGCCTAGGCCGTTAGCCAAATCACTGGTGTAACGTTGCTTAAACTTTTCCTCACTAAAATCACCATCGTCCCAGGCTGGAATCTCTCGTAATAAATAATAGCGCACAGGCTCATAGCCATATTTCTCGATTAAGCTAACTGGATCAATTGTATTGCCTAAAGATTTACTGATTTTTTGTCCATCAACAGTCACATAGCCGTGAACGAAAACTTCATTTGGTAAAGGTAGGCCCGCCGACAACAACATGGCTGGCCAATAAAGACAATGGAAACGTGTAATACCCTTGCCTATACAATGTAATTTGTAGCCCTTACCAGCCCAAAATTCTTTATATAGCTTGTCATTGTAAGCATAACCCAAAGCATTTAAATAATTAGACAAGGCATCAAACCAAACATACATGACTTGGCTATTGTTATTCGGTACTGGCACCCCCCACCCACGAGCACGTTCGTGTGAGCGGGAAATACTAAAATCGTCTAAACCGCGTTTAATAAAAGCCAACATTTCATTTTTCCGGCTTTGTGGCGTAATTTTAAATTCATCGCTCGATATCAGTTTTTCCAACTTAGACTGATAATTAGACAGTTTAAAAAAATAATTTTCCTCACTCACTGCCTCTGGTTGGGTTTTATGCTCAGGACATAAACCATTTTCTAGCTCATCGTCTTTATAATATTGTTCGCAACCAACACAATATTTACCAGTGTAAGATTTTTTATATATGTCTTCTGCCTTACAAGCGTTCCATAATTTTGTGGCTCCTTCTATGTGACGTTTTTCAGTAGTTCTTATAAAATCATCGTTAGAAATTTTTAAGGCGCTGGCTAAATCTTGAAACCGCTTTGACATATCAACTACATAATCAGCTGTTGATTGTCCTTGTTTTTCTGCGGCTTGTACATTTTTTAAGGCATTTTCATCTGTGCCTGTTACAAACCTGACATTATCATTGCCTAATAATTGACGCTGATAACGGGTAATTACATCAGCCTGGACCAACTCCAAGGCAAAGCCGATATGCGGCTTGGCATTAACATAAGGAATGGCTGTGGTTATGTAAAATCTTGACATAAATACCTACTTATTATAATACATAAATTACAAAGATAATAAATTGTGCCTGGTTAAACTAAGTAATCCTAAGGGGCGGCTCATAACCCAACCCCTGAACAGTAAAAACTGACTTAAGTTTACTCGCAGGCCACCCCACCTACCTACGCAAAAATAAAAAGGTGGGGTGTTTATTTTGGCTCAACCACCACGACAAACTCTCCTTTGGTGGAAGTACTGGCTATTTGCTCCCCAACTTGAACACAACTACCATGGTAAATTGTTTCGTGCAATTTAGTCAGTTCACGGCCCACCACTATTTTCCTTTCGCCTATAACGGAATTGAGTTCCTTAAGGGCCTTTAATATCCTGTGAGTTGATTCAAAAAAAACTACGGCGTGTTCACAATTAGACACTTCAGTAAAAAATTTCTGACGGCCTTTTTTATGAGGTGGATACCCCAAAAACAAATAACTATTAGCCGGCATACCAGCCACAGATAAGGCAGCTGTAACAGCCGACGGCCCTGGTATTGGAATAATCTGAATCCCTGCTTCGCTAGCTAAACTTACTAACTTACCGCCCGGATCGGCTAAGCCTGGAGTGCCCGCATCAGAAACATAGACCGCCTCCTCCCCCGCACTTAACCTGGCTACTAATCTAAGCAAAATTCCGTCTGGAGTGTGGTGATGTAGGCTAACCAGTTCTTTTTTAATACCATAATGGTCAGTCAATTTTCTAGTAACTCTAGTATCTTCACAAGCAATAAAAGAAGCCGCCTCCAATACCTCTAAAGCGCGGCTAGTTATATCACCTAAATTTCCTATAGGCGTGGCCACCATGTAAAGCGATCCGGCCATAACAAAATTTATTCTTTAACTGCTGGGGATTCGCCCTCTAATTCAAGTTCTTTGGAAAGTCTCTTTTCAAAAAAATCAGACAAAAATACGCCAACAGATACGGCCACTGGGATTGAAATTATAGCCCCAACCACGCCACCCAATTTCGCGCCAATAACAATGGCTATTATGGTCACTATAGGATTTAAGCCCACCGTGCGTCGCATGACCATAGGCACAATGACACTATTTTCCAGTTGCTGAATTACTATGTACAAACCCATGATCAATAACGCCTGCAAAGGTGAGACGGATAAAGCTAAGAAGATAGCCGGCACAGCCCCCAGTATAGGCCCAACATAAGGAATGATCTCGGTCACGCCTGCCCACAAAGCAAGTAGTAAAGCATATTGAGCGCCTAATAATTTTAAACCTATGTAGGTTAAGGTCGCGATGATTAGCATCAACAATAACTGACCCCTAAGCCAGGAGCCCAACTTAGCCTTAAGTCGGCGCATCATCTGTATAGTGTAGGGCTGATAGGCTGATGGCGTCATCGACCGTACAAATCGCATAATGCCATCTTCATCAACCACCAAATAAAAGGCTATGGTCAATAATACGATAAATTGTAAAATACCGCCGAATATCCCGACCACTGTGGAAATTATAGAACTAGTGGCTTCTGACAAATGACTGCCCAAGCTTTGCAGATTCTGTTGCAGGGTAGACGCCACCTCATCTTGTCCTGTACCGGAAACGTAACTAAAGGCCGATAGTAACTTGTCGTAGTAATACGGGAAGCTTCTAGCTAACTCGGTCACTTGAGCAATCAGCGGTGGTACCATCAAAACCATTATTAAAGAAAGCACTAAAAAGATAACCAAATAAAGCACCAACACCGCTAAGGCCCTGGGTATATGGATTTTATTCATCCAATTAACAGCCGGCTCCAGGGCTGTCGCAAAAATTATAGCCACAAAAACTAAAGCCAGGACATCAACCACTCTATATAAAAAATAAACAGCCGCCACAATGACCAGGGCCTTGAATAAAGTGGCTACTGAAATATCCAGCTTCATATACTTTACTTCTGCCATACAAGCTTAATGATACTACGGTTTTATAAGTTTTTGCCAGGGCTCGGCACTGCGAAAAGGCCCGATTAAAGCCAAATTGGCCTGTTTGAAATTAATGACTTCACGGGCCGCCTGCTGTAAGGCCGCGGATTTTACCTGGCTTATTTTAGCCAAAAACTGCTTAGCGCTTTCCAGATTATGCTCAAATAAATATTCTTTAGCTAGCCATTGTGCCTGAGCGGCCGAATTCTCCATGGCTAAAGTGAGCTTACCTTTAATATATTCCTTAGCTTTGTCTAGCTCATGCTCATCAATTGGCTCTGCCACCACCCGCCCCAATTCCTCTCTGATTAACTTGATCGCCTGAGGCAGACGCGATGTATCCAAACCTGCTTGCACAGCGAATAGACCTGTGCCCTCATAATTTTCCGTACCGGCGCTAATTGAATAACACAAGCCTTCACGCTCACGTAAACGCATAAATAATCGTGAGCTCATATTACCGCCTAAGACCAAAGCCAGTAAATCCAAGGCCAACTTATTCTTATGCCTATAGCCATAACTTGGAAAACCCAGGGCTAGTTGGGCTTGCTGGGTCTCTTTTTTTTGTATAACTACTCTAGGCTTGGTTTGCTTGGTATTAAATAGCTTAAAATTTCCAATACTGCCCGAACGCTTAAAATCAAAATTACGACCAATGGCTTGACGAGCCTTATTAGATATATTACCAGCCGCTACTACCAATAAATTTTTCGGTGCATAATATTTACGATGATAACCAGCGACCTGTGCTCTGGTCAGAGCACTAACACTCTTAATACTGCCGGCAATATTTACACCCAAAGTAGAACCCTGAAAAACCGCACCTTCCAGTAAATCGCCAATATGCATTAAAGGATTATCTTCATACATTTTTATCTCTTCACAAATAACTTTTTTCTCACGTGCCAATTCACCTGCTTCTAATTTAGGATTCTTGATCATATCAGCCACCACCTCAACAGCCAGGGGCAGGTTATCTTTAGCTACTCGTACATAATAACCAGTGATATCTTTGGAGGTAAAAGCATTATAATCAGCGCCCACGCCATCCAGTGTTTGTGAGATATCCTTAGCTGTGGGCCATTTTTTACTACCCTTAAACAACATGTGCTCCAAAACGTGCGACACACCCTGCTCATTTTGACCCTCGTAACGAGAACCGACATTAGACACAGCTAAAATAGTGGCTGATTCCGTAGCCTCCATAGGCGCCAAAATGATCGGCAACCGGTTGCTTAAACTTTTAAGCAATGGCTTATTCATGATTTTAGATAAACTTTTCCTTAAGGTAGGCTGTTAAATCTTCTATTTTTACCCTGTCTTGCTTCATGGTATCCCTATCTCTGACTGTTACTGCCTTATCCTCTATAGTATCGAAATCAACTGTGACACAATATGGTGTGCCAATCTCATCTTGCCGACGGTACCTGCGACCAATGCTTTGAGTGTCATCATATTCCACCACCCAGTTCAGACGTAAGTTCTGCGCCAAAGGTACGGCCACCTTGGCTAATTCCTCTTTCTTAGACAATGGCAGAACAGCTACTTTCACTGGGGCAATGTGTTTGGGTAATTTTAAAACCACCCGCTCATCAGTTTCACCAGCTTCTGCCGTAGGAGCCTCTTCTTCACGATAGCTTGATAACAAAGTCACCAAAACAGTGCGCTCTAACCCCATGGATGGTTCAACCACGTGCGGAATGAATTTTTCTCCACTGTCTGGGTCAGTATAAGTCAAATCAGCACCGGAAAATTTAGCGTGGCTAGCTAAATCAAAATCTGTCCGATAGGCCAAGCCATAAAGTTCCTTACGGCCAAAAGGATAATTGTATTCAAAATCAACTGTACGTTTAGAATAATGAGCTCTCTCCCCCTCCGGAATATCATTCAAATAAACTTCCTTTTCTTGAACGCCCAGGCTGGCTAGCCACGACTTCATTAGCTCAAGCCACATGTTAAAAGACTTTTCCCAATCAGCGGGCTTAACAAAATATTCCAACTCCATCAACTCAAACTCTCGCGTACGGAAAATAAAATTACCTGGTGTGATTTCATTGCGGAAGGCTTTGCCTATCTGAGCAATACCAAAAGGCAACCTCTTGCGATTGGCCTGCTGAATCAATTTAAAGTCAGTGAACATGCCAGCCGCCAGCTCCGGCCTTAGATAAACCTCTGCCCCCTCTTCTTCAACCGGCCCCATATGAGATTTAAACATCAAATTAAAAAGTCGGACTTCAGTTAGGTCACCGCCACATTCCGGACAATGTATCTCGCTCCAATCAATCGGCGCTTCCTTATCATACATGGGTGTTAAGCTACGTTGCT
>CAZRDN010000021.1:0-7212 GCA_964598875.1 uncultured Gammaproteobacteria bacterium | reverse complement strand
GGTGTTGGGAAGTCTTTGATTTCACCGGTTGCTGGGTTAAAAGCTTGGGTTATTACTTGGATACAATATTCTGCCTCTGCCACCATAGCCTTTGGTTTTAGTTGAAAACTATCAAATATAACACTAAAATCGCGCACCATGTCCAAATAACGTCGAGCTTCATATTTTTGATATGGATTATTAGCTAACCACTGAGCAAAGTAAACATCTTCACCTACTCTGGCTAACTCACGACTAACTGGGGTAATTAATTTATCCTGCCTTAAATTCTCCCAATTTAAAATAGTTGTCTTATTAATCATGAACAGTAATGAGGCAGGCTCCTGGACAGACTGGAACATAAAAGATGTCCGACTACCATCAGCTGCCGCCTCCACCTCATAAAAACCAGACCAATCAGCTGGCATAGCTAAAGTATAAGCCTCATCATTACTCACATAGGTAAAATAATGCGGTGTGGAAACATAATATTTGAACCAAACTAAAGCGACTGCTGCCAATACAAGGATGGCGATGGCTATATTTACGCTTATATTTTCCTTGTTCATACTTATTTACTTAAACCACCACTAAGGCTGCACCAATTACCATGATGATGCAGGCCATAATCTTTTTGTATAAATTATGCTCAGACCACAGCTCGCCACCCACGATTGTGGCAAACAGGGCTGAGGTTCGTTTTATAGCAATTACTAAACCAACACTTGCCAAAGCAACTGCCTGAAGTTGGAAAAAACGATAAAGCACGCTGACCAACGCTATTAAAACAATAAGCATGCCCTCATCTTTAAATACAATTTTGATATCTCGCCAACCTTTATATTTCAAACTTAAAAAAACAATAAAAGAAATAGCCGCTACACCATGCGCTAACACGATCAGAGTTGCAGGCGAAACGTCAAATCTTGATAATACAACTCGATCAAAAATTGAACCAAAACTGTAAAGCAACATTGCCACTAACACGAAAATTACATACTGGGAAGTGAAAAAGGAACGTACCGTGCCTTTAAATTCTGGTAAGGCAGCTCGCTCTAAAAAATACATACCCACGATTAATAAAGATATGCCTACCACCTGAAAAAGGGTTAATGATTCACCTAATAAATAAAAAGCTAAAATAGCCACAATGCCCGGCTCAATCACCATCAAAGGTGACACTGTGCTCACTTCCATATGACGCAGAGCCTTGGTTATTAACAAAAACGATCCAGCAGCCAATATACCAGCTACTATAACGGTAGCCAGTGCTGGCAAGGTTAAATCTTTAAATTCGGCCACTGGCACAAACGACAATGACACAAAAAAACTCACTAGTGATAAGGCAGTGGCAAAAGAAGCGGCATGTTCACGTCTCAGAGTACGTTTTTCTAAAAGAGCAGCCGTACCAGTAAGAATAGCGGCCATAAAGGCGAATAGTTGCCAGCTCATAATATTCTAGTTGGAAAACTGGAAATACAGATTAGTGCCGTTCCAACCTACCGTAGGTGAAGCTAACACCCCTTGCCCGCCTCCTGGCGTAGGAGCTGTCAAATCAGTCAGCGTTACTGCTTCTTGTTCGTATTCCAAATTAGCATACAGGGCACAGCGATTTTCATCATCCACTACATAACGGTAAAAGGTTTGCGTATCATTGCCAGATTTAGGATCGCGCGGCACATTACTTAAAAAACTTTGATACTGAGGATAAGCGGCCGCCAGCTCAGCCGCCAGCTCAGCTAAATCATAATCACCTGCCCCAGCTTGTGGTGTATAACAAGATAATGACAAAAACCTGCCGACCTGCGACAGATCTGCTTTTCTTTTAGTGTCCCTAGCCTTATCCCTACTACCTACCAAATACACCGCGGAAATAGACGCCAAAACACCGACTATAGCAATAGTCACGAGTATCTCAATCAAGGTAAAGCCTGATCTGCTTATACTCATTAATTTTCTAAAAATGAGGACCAATAACTCGGACTAATTCCTCCACGGTAGTTACACCATCCATCACTTTCTTAATGGCCGCCTGACGCAAACTTAAATCTATTTTGCTTTGTAGTAATTCTCTTAATTCTGCCACTGGCTTTTCTTCCACAATGGCTG
This sequence comes from uncultured Gammaproteobacteria bacterium, assembly GCA_964598875.1. Lineage (GTDB taxonomy): Bacteria > Patescibacteriota > Patescibacteriia > Veblenbacterales > UBA10138 > UBA10138. The sequence goes on along the minus strand of CAZRDN010000021.1, from coordinate 5,124 downwards.
CCATAATCTCGTCATCAAAATGCACCACCTCATAAATACCAGTGCGCCCGTGGTAACCACTACTGTGACAAAGCTCACAGCCCTGGCCGCGTTTGAATTCATAGTGGGTGGCTTGCTCACCTAATAATTTAGCCTCAGCCTCAGATAAAGTATAAGGTTGTGCACAAGAGACACAAATTTTTCTAACTAGTCTGCTAGAGATAACGCCCGCAAGCGCATGGGCTAGAACCGAGCGCGGCACACCCATTTCCATTAAACGAATAATTAACCCAGAAACATCAAAAGTATGGAAAGTGGAAAATACTAAAGTTCCTGTTAAAGCTGCTTGCAAGGCTATTTGTGCTGTTTCTGGGTCACGAATTTCTCCTAACATTATGACATCAGGGTCTTGTCTAACAGCGGCCCTGATAGCTAAAGAAAAGGTCAGTCCAACCGCTTCGCTTACTTGCAACTGTCTGATATTAGGTACTGTGAATTCCACTGGGTCTTCCAAAGTAATTATATTTTTCTGCGTACTATTAATGCTATTCAATATAGAGTACAGCAAGGTCGTTTTGCCAGAACCAATCTGCCCAGTAATTAAAACCATGCCATAAGGTGAGGCTACGATATTCTTAACAGTTGATAGTTGTTCTGGCTCAAAACCAAGCTCGCCGACCTCTTTCACAAAGGCCTCTCGGTTAAAGATCCTCAAAACCACTGCCTGACCGTGTAAGGTGGGCGAAGTGGAAACACGGATATTATAAACCTTTTCCTTGTACACAAACTCAAAATGTCCATCCTGTGGCAAACGACGCTCAAACAAATCCAACTCTGACACCACCTTAATACGAGATGTAATGGCGTCCTGAGAAAAGCCAGAAAGACCAGCTATTTCATATAGTAAGCCGTCCACCCTAAAACGCACCTTGAACTGCTGGCCATTGGGCTCAAAATGCACATCACTAGCGCCATATTCAATGGCGTTGTTCAAGACCTGATCTAACACATCTTCAGAAGAAACGGTTGGTGTGGGCTTAGGCATAAATTATATAGACATAGTATACCACTTTCTTTTGCTAACATAAATTACCCACATTTATAAACTAAAATGGACTTCTCCCGCACTTCAATTCCCTTTTGTCATATAATCAAAAACGTCTTGCCATTCTGGCAACACGTTTTTGATGGTACCGGTATCGGGATTTGAACCCGAGTTTTCGCCGTGAGAGGGCGACGTCCTAGACCGGGCTAGACGATACCGGCAAGCGCGTTAAATAATAAGGTTTATCTTGAGTTAAGTCAATCCTTAGGCTAACCAGACTGCAGACTGCCGCACTAAAGTATCACCGGCTTTATCAGGCTCAGCCATTAAATCCCTTATGATACGCTCACATCTAACACCCTGACTCCCCTTCACTAAAACCACATCACCCTTTTGGATTTTGGCTCTTATTAACCTAGCAGCCTCATCAGTGTTCTTAAAATGCCAACTGGAGCTTTCTGGCATAAATGTTCTGGCAGCTTGTAAAATATGCTCAGCTGTCTGCCCCACAGTCACCAGATAATTTATCCTTAACTGAGCAACCCTTTGACCAATAGCCTCATGTAATTTAAGGCTATCCTCACCCAACTCCAACATGTCTCCTAAAACTGCCCAACGTTGAGCCCCTGGGGCGATAGGCATCTGAGCTAGTATATCCAAAGCCTCACGAGCAGCTTGCGGCGATGAGTTATAAGTGTCATCTATCAGCAAACTGCCAGACAAACCTTTAATCAACCTTAATCTACCGGCTGGTGCATTAAAATTTTCCAAGCCGCGAGTAATTTCCAAAACAGACAAACCTAAAGCTAAGCCAACTGCTGCTCCGGCCGCTGCCATACTTACCACCGGATGCCCTACCGTATTCCTGACTAACACAGGCACCACACTGCCACCTAACGATAATCTGAAGCTCATACCTTGCACTTCGCCTTGTTGATCCTGGCTGATATTAATGCTATGTAGTCTGACATCAACTGTTTCCTTCTCGCCATAACTCACCACTTTTGATTTAGTTTTGGCTCTCATAGATTGCACCAGAGGAAAATCAAAATTCAAAACAGCCACGCCATCTTTAGCTAAGGCAGATACTAATTTGCCTTTTTCTTTGGCTACGGCCTCTAGGGAACCAAAAAACTCTAGATGTGTTTCAGCCACCGCTGTAACTACAGCCACCTGCGGCTGGGCGATGCTTAATAAATAGGCCATGTCACCTGGTCTATCCACGCCATACTCTAAGACTATAACCTCAGGGTAAGACTTATTTTTGACAATCAAATTCTTAATAGCCCGCCAGAAAATCCCGAGCCAGCGGAACGGGTTCTTATATCCAGAATCAGGCTCACCTAAAATTACCAAGGGTAAGCCTATTTCATTATTAAAATTCTTCACACCCTGCCCCACGCGCCAACGCTGCTGCAAAACAGCCACTATAGCCAAACGCGAACCAGTTTTACCAACCGAACCGGTAACACCCACTATCCTTGGTTGGTATCGCGCTAAGGTCAGTTTGGCTAAAATCTTCAGTATAAATTGTAATATTTTCCTCATGATTGATTGTCTAAAAAATACGTACGGTCTAATCTGTGGCCCGTTGTGGCGGAACCTGATAATACTCTAACAAGAATTTTGCCAGCTCACCAAACACGGGCGCAGCTGAACTTTCGGCAAAAACCACTGTTTGTGGTTCATTCACCCGGACAGCCATGACAAAGCGAGGTGCGTCAACCGGAGCAAAGCCAACGAAGGTACCGATTGTTTTACTAGGGTCATAGCCTGCTCTGTCTTTATAAGGCACTTGAGCTGTGCCTGTCTTACCAGCCACGTAATAACCTGGCACACCAGCACGTTTACCGTGGCCATCCTCAACCACTTGCACCATCATAGCCCCTAAAGTAGTAGCGGTTTCTGCTGAGATTACTTGCTTGGTGGTGATCGGTGAGGTGGTCTGCTTACGACCGTCAGTATAAATAACCTCGTCAACCAAATACGGCTTCATTAGCCTACCCTTATTAGCAATGGCGCCAAAAGCCGCGGTCAACTGCAAGGGCGTAACTGCTATGCCTTGGCCAAACGAAGCAGTAGCTGGGTAGATTTCATTCTTGTCCTTGATCGATGTCACATTGCCTGCTTTCTCGTTAGGTAATTCTATGCCGGTTAATTTACCAAAACCAAAATCATCAACCACCTGGCGGAAAGTATTCACACCCGCTTCCCTCATGGCAAATATCACACCGGTGTTCAATGATTTCTGTAAAACTTGGGTCATGGTTTGAACACCATTAGCCTTCAAATCCGAATTACGGATAGTATTTGGCCCAATGCGAACTTCACCTGTATCTAAATAAGTAGTTTCCGGCGTGACCGCCTTACTTTCCAGGGCAGCGGCCATAGTAATTGGTTTAAAAACAGAACCTGGCTCATAAGTGTCGGTTACCACCTGATTACTATATACAAAAGGATCAATCGCCTCAGCATAATTATTAGGATTAAAATTAGGCCAACCACATAATGCCTTAATAGCACCGGTCGCTGGATCCATAATCACTACGCTGCCGCTGACAGCTCCATGCTTTTCCACTGCAGCACGAATCGCGGTACAGGCTCGCGTTTGTATATTCCGGTCAATGGTTAAAATAATATCCGCTCCATCAACCGCTGGTGTAACCTGCCTTTCGCCTAAGGCTATGATACCCCCGCCAGCCTGCTTTTCTGCTTTCAGCTCGCCCTGAACGCCAGCCAGTGTTTTTTCCCAATATTGCTCAATACCGTATTGGCCAATCCTGGAATCACCTACATAACCCATAAAGCCCAAAACTTGTCCGTATTCCTCTCCACCTAAATAATAACGTACCAACTCTGGAGCCAGATGAATGCCAGGCAGCTCCAAGGCTGCCACCTGATCAGACACTTCTTCACTAAGTGCTCCCTTAATCGGTTCATATGGGTCATTGGGTTTATCAAGCTTGGCTTGTAGCTCCGCCTGATCTAAGGCTAAAACCGGAGCTAGGACAGTAGCTGTATATTTGGCATCTGTTATCTCCTGGGGCACAGCATAGACCAGATTCATGGTACGGTTGGTGGCTACAGGGTACAGCGAATCGTGCCACGGATCCTGTACCATTACTTCGCCTCTTTCTGGTAATAGCTGCGACAACAAATCATGTTGACCTGAGGCTAAAGCTTCATAAAAATCACGCTGGCCAACCTGTAAATCATAAAGCCGCAAGATAATGACTCCTATAAAAACAAAAAAGACTAGTCTGATCGCGGCTAGTCTCCTGACCGCCGAGCTGGCTGCTACGAACTTCCGCGCCATACTCGTGTCCTATCCCTTCTTACTTAACAGCCACCCCAGCTAAAGGCGTGGCGGCTAAATACTCCACCTTTTCCACCGCTACAAAACCTTCTGGAATGCCTGATTCATCTAATGTTTTATAAGTTTGACGAGCAGCGGCTTCGGCCTCCAACTGCCGAGCGGTGAACTTAGCAGCCGCTACCTGTTTTTCCAGCTCCTTAATCTCATAACCCTTAGTCGCCAAGGTATTGGTCAAGGTGATATAGACCCCCACCCCGGCTACCAGTAGGAAAATCAATACCAGCGACAGAAGCTTACCAGGCTTACTGGCTGCCTGGCTGTTATTATTTGGGGTATGGTGTGGGGTGAAAACCATATTTTTTATTTTTATTTACGAGATTAAATGATTAAACTCTTTGTGCTATGCGCAAACGCGCGCTCCGTGCTCTGGGGTTTTTTTCAACTTCACCAGCGCTCGGCTTAATAGCTTTCTTAGTTATTATCTTTAAGGTACGGCTGTGCCCGCAGCGACATGTCGGCCAAGCGGGTGGGCAAATGCAATCACGCGATTCTTGCCTCATGAAATTTTTAACTACCTTGTCCTCACCGGAATGAAAACTAATTACTGCCAACCTACCGTTCTTAGCCAGCAGTTTAACGGCTGCTTGCAAACCCTGAGCTAATTCCTCCAGTTCATGATTCACTGCCATTCTTAATGATTGCCAAACTAAGGTTGCGGGATGTAAGGAACGGCCTCCACTTCCTTTGCTGCGTTCCACCACTCTTAGCAGATCGTCTGTTGTTA
>CAZRDN010000020.1:0-7231 GCA_964598875.1 uncultured Gammaproteobacteria bacterium | reverse complement strand
TAAGTCAGACCCAAGGGATAAGGGGATATGTCATGATTTAGTAATATTGCCGCTTATTTTTATTGGTAAAATTAAACTGTTGCTGCATTATTGTGACTTTAATGCAATCAGGCATCTTGAGACGCCTATTAATGTATTGGCAAAAGGAAAGATTTTTGAAGATCTTGACGAAGCATTAGAATATTGGTTGGCTGAGTCCCAAAGGACGGTTAATAATGAAGAATCAATACTGATACTTGAAGCTTGTGAAGTTTGTATGCTACTTAAGTGTTTAAAACAGAGACAAATAAGATATAGTTGTTAAGTTGCATAAAAGTGCTATACATAAATAAAATAAACCGGTCACGGTATTGTGGCCGGCTTTTATTTTGCCTGCAAAGGCATGAGGCTATATACTTAACTGCGTATGCTTTCCCAAAAACTACAAGCTGAGGTAGCCAAAGCTGCCCACAAGCACTATCAGTTTAAACTGGAAGAGGTTGAGGTAGAGCCGACACGCGATTTGACGTACGGTGATTTAATGACCAATGTGGCTTTAAAAATCGCCAGCCGTTGGGGTGTGCCAGTGAGGGAGGCGGCTGAGACCATAAAGGAAGAGCTATCCCAGGCGCGCGCTGTGAGCAGTATTTGCGAAAAAATAGAGATCGCCGGTCCTGGCTTTATAAATTTTTGGATTAAGCCGGCGGTGCATTTAAAAAGTTTAGCCGAGGTAGCAAAACCTAAAACTCAGGCCATTTATCGTCAGGCAAAAATCATAGTTGAGTTTTCTAGCCCCAATATTGCCAAACCTATGCATGTGGGGCATATTCGCTCCACCATTATCGGTGCGGCTTTGGCTAATATTTATGAAGCCTTAGGCGCTAAGGTGTACCGGCTTAATCATTTGGGTGATTGGGGTACGCAATTCGGTAAACTGATCGCGGCTTATAAAAAATGGGGTAAGCGCGAACAGGTGAAGCAGTCGCCGATTGATGAAATGCTGAGGCTGTATGTTAAATTTCATCAAGAAATGAAAACGGATCCTGATTTGGAACAAGAGGGGCAAAAGGAGTTTTTAAAACTTGAGAATGGTAACAGGCAAAATAAAGCTCTGTGGAACTGGTTTAAGAAAGAATCTTTAAAAGAGTTTGATAAATTATACAGTAGACTTGGTGTTAAATTTTCACATGTTCTAGGGGAAAGTTATTACGAGCCAATGCTTAAGGGAGTGGTGGCTGAATTATTGCGCAAGAAATTGGCCGTAAAGAACGAAGATGGCTCGGTAGTAGTGCATTTGCAGGACGCCTCCTTACCACCGTGCTTGGTGCAGAAATCTGATGGCGGGTCGCTTTACGTGACACGTGATCTGGCGGCTATTCGTTATCGCGTCAAACGTTTTAAACCCAGCCGAGTTCTTTATGTGGTGGGCAATGAGCAGTCATTGCATTTTGAACAGGTGTTTGCCGTGGCTAAGTTATTAGGCATGAGTGAAAATACTGAACTTAAACATGTGAAATACGGTTTAATATTGGGTGAAGATGGACAAAAGCTGGCTACGCGTGAAGGCAGAATAATACCTTTGCATGAGGTTCTAGACCAAGCTCATAAATTAGCTCTGAAGATAGTGCAGTCTAAAAACCCAGGGTTACCAGCTAAAACCAAGGAGCAGATAGCCGAAGCTGTAGGAGTTGGGTCTGTAAAGTATAATGACCTATCACAGAATAGGCATACCGACATAACCTTCAATTGGCAGAAGATGCTTAGCTTAGAAGGCAATAGCGCACCTTATTTGCAATACACCTATGTCAGGCTTAAGAGTGTGCTAAAGAAAGCCGGTGTCAAAAATCATAAAATCAATTCTAGTACTTTAGAACAGACTACAGTGCATGATATCGCGGTCTTGCGGACCATTATGCGTTATCCTGAATATTTGCGACGGGCGGCCGAAGACAGCGCGCCGCATCTCTTGGCTGCTTATTTGTATGATCTGGCCAATCAAATCAATACTTTTTATCATGCGGCCCCAGTTCTCAAAGCTGAGATAAAATTGAAGAATTTTAGGCTATCTTTGGTGAGTGCTGCTGCCGATGTTTTAAAGACCGGTCTAGGTATTTTAGGGATTTCAACAGTAGAACAAATGTAGTCCGGTTTGCTATAATGGTCTTATGGAATTCAATGCTCAACCCGCCACCACTCCTAGGCACCGCCTGGGCATTTGGCGCTTTATAGTTTTATTGGTTGTCATAGTTCTACTATTCGCCGGTTGGTTGGGCTATCAAAGTAATTGGTGGCGGCCGTTGCCAGGCTGGCAAGCGGTATTTTTGTCTAACGGACAAGTGTATTTTGGCAACATCACTAAAATATCATCCGAAACCATTACCTTAGAAAAAATTTATTATCTGCAGACTTCTGGCCCGTTGCAAGCTGGCGGGGAGCAACAAGCTCAAGATCTGGCTCTGGTCAAATTGGGCTCGGAATTACATGGGCCAACCGATGCTATGCTGATAAATCGGGAGCAAGTTCTGTTTATTGAAACCCTGAAATCTGATTCCAAGGTAGTGAAAGCCATAGAACAGTTCAGCTCCAAATAAAAATACTCACGAAGTTTTCATGAGTATTTAAGGAATAGTTTCTCCCTTGTAAGAGTGTTGTCCCAGCTCCAATATTTTGTGAGCAGCCTTATAGTTGTCGGGTGACATTTGAGGGTTTAATTTTTGGTTGTTTAATTTAACACCAACCACATCACCATTAAGATATTCTATAACTATCTCATGGGATCTTCCTTTGAGCGGTAGATTGCAGATAACCAATTTTTCGCCAACAAAGCCGTTGTTTTTAATTATCTGATAATTAACAGTGTAGTCACCGCGGCTAAAAGTGGAACCGATATCATAGCAGTTAACAAAGTCTATTTTTTCGTAGAGGTAGTCTTTGACAGACATTAAATTAAGTCTGTCGGTGGGGTTGGAGTTGCGTTTTAGTAACCAAGGCTTAATCACAAATAGGTAGTAAGCCAGTATAGCCCAAATTAATAGAATATCCATTTTTAAAGTACTCCTGTTTGTTTGCCACTACCTTACCCTGATTTCAGGGAAAGTCAAGCTTGCTCCGAGGCTCGAGAATCAGTAAAATAAACAGCGTTATGGTGAAGTTTCCCGAATTAGAACAGAAGTGGCTCAAATATTGGCAGGACAATAAGATATTTGAGAAATCGCTAAACAAACCCTCACCTGAGGGAAATTTTGTTTTTTTTGAAGGTCCGCCTACGGCCAATGGCAGGCCAGGCATTCATCATGTGCTGGCACGAGCCTTTAAGGATTTAATCCCACGCTACAAGACCATGAGAGGATACAAAGTGGAGCGTAAGGCTGGCTGGGATACCCAAGGTTTACCAGTAGAATTGCAGGTGGAAAAAGAATTGGGTTTTAAAGGTAAGCCAGATATAGAAAAATACGGTGTTAAAGAATTCAATGATAAATGTCGGGCCGACGTGTGGAAGTACCAAGAAGAGTGGGAGAAACTCACCGAGCGCATGGGTTATTGGCTTGATTTAAAAAATCCTTACATTACTTATCAGCGCCCTTATATTGAAAGTTTGTGGTGGATCTTGCAGCAGGTTCATAAATCCGGCTTGCTTTATCAGGATTATAAAGTTTTACCGCACTGCCCGCGCTGTGGTACCGCGCTTTCCTCGCATGAAGTGGCTTTAGGGTACAAAAGCGTACCCGATAAAGCTGTTTATATAAAGTTTAAATTAAAGAATGAGCCAGATACTTATATTTTATCTTGGACCACTACACCATGGACTTTGCCAGGGAACGTAGCTTTAGCCGTAGCTGAGGATATAATGTATGAGAAAGTGAAAGTAAAAAATGAATTTTATATTTTGGCAAGAGAAAGAATTAAGGCGGTTTTTACAGATGGCGCGCCTGATGTAGTGGAAAAAATACCAGGTAAAGATTTGATCGGCTTTGAGTATGAACCATTGTTTGATATCAAGCCATTGCAAAACGAAAATAGTTATAAAGTTTATGCGGCGGATTTTGTAACTACAACTGATGGTACTGGCGTGGTCCATACGGCTGTGATGTATGGTGAGGATGATTTTAATTTAGGCACTCAAGTTGGTTTACCTAAATATCATACAGTTGATGAGAATGGTAACTTTACAGCAGATGTTCCAGCTTGGCAGGGAAAATTCGTGAAAGATAAAGAAGTGGAACAGGGGATAGTAGCTGATTTAGCCAAGCGTGGGTTATTGTTAACCGAGGAAACTTATACCCATGATTACCCGTTTTGTTGGCGCTGTTCTACGCCCTTGCTTTATTATGCTAAGCCTTCATGGTTTATAAAAATGTCGGCATTGCGCGAGGAAATGAAAGCAGCTAATGAAAAAATAAATTGGTATCCGGAACACATAAAACATGGGCGTTTTGGTGAGTGGTTGGAAGGCATAAAAGATTGGGCCATCAGCCGTGAGCGTTATTGGGGTACGCCATTGCCGATTTGGCGCTGCACTGAATGTAAGCACGAGTTGGTAGTTGGCAGTGTGGCTGAATTATCAGAGAAATCAGGCCAGAAGTTGGGGGAAGATTTTGATCCGCACAGGCCATATATTGATGCTATCAAATGGCCATGCAAGAAATGTGATAATAAGGGTGAAATGAGGCGTGTGCCAGAAGTAGCAGATTGTTGGTTTGATTCTGGCTCTATGCCCTTTGCCCAATGGGGTTATCCATATGCTACTGATAGCAAAAAGCAGCTCACTGAGCATTATCCAGCTCAATTTATATCTGAAGCTATAGATCAGACACGCGGTTGGTTTTACACACTTTTGGCTGTGGCTAGCTTACTTAAAAAGGCTGGAGCTATTAAAGATGTGCCGCCTTATCAGAATGTGATTTGCTTAGGTCACATCAATGATAAGGATGGGCAAAAAATGAGTAAGTCAAAAGGTAATATCGTGGATCCTTGGGAAGTCATGAACACGTGGGGGGCGGACGCCTTGCGATTCCATCTGTATACAGCCAATCAGCCAGGCGAACCTAAAAATTTCGACACCAATGATGTTGATCAGGTGGTGAAGAAAACATTCTTGATTTTAATGAACGTGGTTACTTTTTATGAGCTATATAAAGTTGAACAGGATAGTAAAGTTGGATTTGTTAAATCAGATAATATCTTAGATAAATGGATAACGTCTTTATTGCAACAGCTAGTTAATGAAGTAACTGAACATTTGGAAAAATATGAGATAACCGAAGCAGGTCGTAAGCTGGCAGCCTTTGTGACCGAATTATCTACCTGGTATGTCAGGCGTTCGCGCGATAGGTTTAAGGAAGAAGGTGAGGATAAGCAAGTGGCTCTGACTACCCTGCAGTATGTTTTGCATACGTTAGCTAAGTTATTAGCACCTTTCACGCCATTTATAGCTGAAGAGGTTTATACACGAGTTGGTTGTGAGCAGGGCTCAGTTCATTTGGCCGATTGGCCAGAGACACAAGAGCTGGGTCAAGACCAAGAAAATTTGTTGGATAATATGAGTAAAGCTAGGGCTGAGGTGGAAATAGCTTTAGCTCAGCGGGCCAGCGCTGGCATTAAAATTAGACAAGTATTAGCCAGATTTTCCACAGCGTCTGCTTTTGACAAAGGGATAAATAGCATAATCGCTGATGAGATTAATGTAAAAGAGGTTGTCTCGGGCAAAGCATCAATACTTGATACCACTCTTACTAATGAGCTCAAAACAGAAGGTCAGGTACGCGAGTTCACTAGGCAAGTAAATGCTCTAAGGAAAGAATTGAAGTTAACAATTAAAGATAAAGTTAATTTGGTTATTAATGTTCCTGTTGGCTTAGCTGATGCCTTAAAGTCGCAACAGGATAGTATTAAAAAAGCAGTAATTGCTGAAAGTATTACTTTTGACGAGAAAGCACAGGAGCATGAACTTGATTTAGGGGAAATTAAGGCAAGTGTAAGTATTAAGAGGTAATGTCTACTTACGTAACCTCAGGATTTATTTTGAGTGTTAAACCTTGGCGGGAAGGCGATAGGCTTTATACAATTTTTACTGATACGATGGGTAAGCTGGAAGCGGTGGCGACTGGCAGTCGGAAGGTTTCTTCCAAATTGTCACCCCATTTAGCACCGTTTAGTGAGATAAATCTAATGGTAGCTCACGGACGGCAACGGGATCGTTTAGCTTCAGCTAATTTATTGCAAACCTATCTAAAACCACCGTTTGATTTATCGACCGTAGTTTTGGGCAGTGCCCTGTTGGAAGTGGCTGATTCTTTAACTCGTTTAGGCGAACGTGAGCCAGGTATAATAAAATTACTGCGCCAAAGTTTTTCCGAATTAAAGGAGTTACCATCAGATCAGGAAGCATGGCGACCAGCGGCCAGATGGCTGCTAGCTAGCTATTTGGTAGAGTTTTTTAAAATAACAGGTTTAGCCATTACCTTAACTCATTGTGAGGATTGCCGGGGAGATTTAGTGGAACCAGTTTTATTCAGCTGGACCAATCATGGCTTCTACCATCAGGCGCATTTGCCTGCTGGCGATACGGCTACAGCCTTATCACCAGAAACTTTAGGCTGGTTGATCAAGGCAGCTAGCAGTGGTGTAAGCCGCAGCCAGTCACTGCCACCGCCGGTTTTAGGCTTTTTAACCGATTATCTAACAGGCCAAATTGGGCGCGAGCTCTATACCTTAAAGGTATTGCGTAGTATCCTATAATTACAATCTTTTATGGCTAAAAACGAATCCAAAGTAAAAGACTTCATTATAGAACCGGAGGATGATTCTGATAATGAACCATTTGAACCTGAGACTGAGAGCAAGCAGGTCTTTGCTAAAATTTATAGTAAACAGAAAACGGATGATTTCCCCGGCGCCTTGGCAACCGCACGCAAACGTCATGCTTGGCTTATTATTATTTCTACTTTGAGTCTATTGTTGTTGGTGTCTTTGGTGGTTTTATTCTTCTTTAATAATGGCAATAGAAAATTTGGTGAAGAAGCCATCAGTTTAACTTTAACAGGTCCCAGTCAGGCTCCTTCTGGTCAAGTAGTGGAATATACTATTGCTTATCATAATGACCAAGGAGTTGATCTAAATGATGTTGAGGTTAATTTGCGTTACCCGAGCGGCTTTACTTTTGAAGGCTCACTGCCTCAGGCCGAGAACAACGATGGCACCAGATTATTAGTCAAGCGTATTCGCGCCCGTGAATCTGGCAACCTGTCAGTAC
>CAZRDN010000019.1:0-7897 GCA_964598875.1 uncultured Gammaproteobacteria bacterium | reverse complement strand
ACCTGCGACCCCTTCGGTGTAAACGAAGTGCTCTACCAGCTGAGCTAACCGTCCTCATACCATACTTTATCACAAACCCCGAAGCAGGAGTGTTCGGGGTATTTGGTGCGGACGAGAGGACTTGAACCTCCACAGGGTTGCCCCCACAGGCACCTCAAGCCTGCGCGTATACCAATTCCGCCACGTCCGCCCGTAGTCGCATTAACTCTTAGCCTTGGCTGCGACTTCTTTGGTTTTTTTGCCGTAATTTCTCATGTAGTAAAGCTTAGCTCTTTTCACCTTAAGTTGCTTTACTACCTCAATATTGGTAATAGTAGGCAGATGTAAAGGAAAAATACGTTCAACACCGATACCATTTGATACTTTGCGTACAGTAATGGTCGCATTGGTGCTCTGTCCGCCACGCTTGGCAAGTATCAAACCTTCAAATATTTGGATACGGTCTTTTTCTTCGCCCTTGGCATTAAGTTCCTTAATTTTTTGGTGTACACGAACTACTTGGCCGGGCTTGATGGCAGTGAATTTTTCCGCTTGTTCATTAGACATATAAGTAAATTAAAGCATTAAGTGCCAGATTAGAATAACCTATAATACCCCTCAAGTCAAGGCGGCTTGCTCTAGGGCAGGTAAGAGTTGATTAGGCGGTTTAAGCGGGCAATGGTTTGCTTCATTTTACCCCATTTATTCACTACAATATGATGATATCTGGGCATATATTTAAGTTCATGCTGAGCTTCTTGCCAGCGGGATTTTTTCTGGTCCGGAGTCATTTTTCTTGAGGCGAAGATTCTCCGCTTGATTTCATCCCTAGATTCAGCAGTAATGAATATTAAGGTAGCTGACGGGATTTTTTTGATGATTTTAGCAGCGCCCTGCACATCAATATTAATTAGCACGTTATACCCATTTTTTAGATTTTCTATAACAGCCTTTTTAGGTGTACCAAATCTGCCACCTCGCACCTTGGCCCACTCTAGTAATTTATTATCAGCAATCATCTTATCAAATTGATCATCAGTTAAAAAATTGAGCCCAACACCGGTTTTTTCGCCAGGGCGCTTGGCTCTAGTGGTATTAGTAACCACGCCCCTTAGGTTCAGGGATTTAATTTTTTTAAGCTTGTTTACTAAAGTATCTTTGCCCACTTGAGATGGGCCGGAGATGATGAACAATTTACCTTGTGGCTTCATGATAATTTTTTTAAAAATTCAGTTAGTTCCTCTGGTAGAGGAGAAGCAAATGTTTGTTTAATGTTCTCTAAATCAAAAAAATTTAAAGCTGAAGCATGCAGAAAAATTCTGTTGGGGTGTGCCTTGAAGGCGAGCTTAGTAGGTCGGTAAAGGGCGTCACCTACCAGAGGGAATCCTAGGGCCGCCAAATGAGCTCTTATTTGATGGGTTCTGCCAGTTTCAATTTTTAATTTTAGCAAAGTGGTCTGTTGAAAATACTGGACAACCTCATAATGGGTGACAGCTTCGCGTGTATCGTCAGAGCTTTTAGCCCGAGCAGCGATTTTGCCGTGGTTTCTCTTGGAGCGGGCCAGAGGAAAATTGATTGTGCCAGAAGGTTGGGGCACGCGGCCTACAACCAGGCCGGTGTACTCTTTATCAATGGTCCGATCTTGAAATTGTTTTTTCAAGTGCTCATACATATTTTGATTACGGGCGATTACCAGCAGCCCCGAAACCTCTCTGTCCAGCCTATGCACAATACCGGGCCGCAAAGGGTCATCGCCCACATGGGTAATGTCAGGGTACTTAGCCACTAGACCCTCGATTAATGTTGGCTCATTCACTCCTGGAGCTGGGTGCACCACTAAACCAGCTGGTTTATTTATAATTAAATAATCAGTCGATTCTTTAATGGTTTGATAAACTACACCAGGCGATGGTTTTATCGTTGGCTTCGCTGGTTCATTTAGATTTTGAATTTCAATCGTATCGGCCGTTTTCAGCCAGTGGTGTACAGCTACTTTTTGCCCGTTGACAGTTACGTCACCCTGCTTAATTGCTCGCTGTAAGATCGCGCGGGAATAGGCTGGCAGGTTAGAGTGTAGATATTTATCCAAACGAGTTGGTTCTGTTAATTCTGGTACGATAAATTGTTTTTTCATGATTGTTTTTTAAGATAGGCTATAGCCTGACGTTTGGTTTTAACTAGGTTAGCTAGTTGGGCCTCTTCCAGTTTTTTAAGCAATACACCCAACTTAGGCCCTGGTTTGATTTTTAGTGATGACATTATATCATTACCGGAAAGCAGCAGCCGTAGCTGGCCGTCAGGTAGTTTTTTCCTAACCTCACGCAGCCGTTCATCAAGTTCATTTAATTTTGGTGTAAGCAATCTGCCGTCCTGCGGCCTGGTAGCATGCATATCAGCAAAGATGACCTGCCTTAACCCCAGACCCTTAATAGGATCCTTAAGAAAGTATCTGTATATGGTAGCTGGCCTGAATATTTCAGGACTGCCATGGGCCAACAATAAATGACTTTTTACCAGCCAGGCTACTGTGTCTATGTTTATTTGCCCAGCGGCTGGATCCACATAACTAGTTAATTTAAGACGAGTACATATGTCTGGCACCAGTTTGGCTCCGGCTACATCGTGTCCGTCAGTACGGATACGATCAACCTTGTCCTTACCTGGTAGCTTGATAGTCAGGGGTTTGCCTATATCGTGCAATAAAGTTCCTAGAATAACATTTAGATTGGGCCTAGTTTCTCCGAAGAAGTCTTTCCATTCCGGCGCTTCAAAAGCAGCCAAGGCTAGTTTAGTATGCTCCCAAACATCACCCTCGCTATGAAATTGCGGTGGTTGTGGCACCTTATGCAGGCGGTATACTTCAGGTAACAATTCTATTAGAAGCCTAGTTTTATCAAACAGACCTAGGGCCATGACCGGGTTAGCCGCCAAGGCTTTGAGCAGTTCACGGGCCACGATCTCTCTGGGCACTAACCAGTTGCCAGTTTTTTTTCCTTGGCTGACCTTTTTGCTCAAGGAGCTTATTTGTTTTAGGGTAGTTGGTTCAATTTTAAAATCCAGCTGGCAGGCTTGCCTGAGCGCTCGTAAGGTGCGGGACAGATCTTCCTTGAATCTCAGCTCTGGTTTGCCCACGGTTTTTATTTTTTTATTTTGAATATCAGTTAAACCGCCGGATGGATCAACAATCCTGCCACTTTCCAAATCTAGGGCGATAGCATTGATAGTAAAATCTCGGCGGAGTAAATCTTGTTCAATTGGTAGAGAAGGGTCGCTTTGAATCTTGAAGTCGCGGTATTGTCCACTGCCCGAACTGACATGTTCGGTCCGCGGTAAGGCTATATCAATAGCTTCGCCAGCCCAACCCGCCGGTTGCCACTTGAACACACCAAAATTTTTCCCTACCAAGTTAACCTGCCCCCGTGCTACTAGCCATTTTTCCAAAGTTTTAATAGGTACACCCCTCACTACCAAATCAAAGTCCTTAGTGGGGCGTCCTAATAATAAATCCCGCACTGCCCCACCTACCAAATACGCCTGGGCTTGTTTATGGTCCATCAGTAATCGGGAAGTTATGGTCCTAAGATTAGGCGGTAGTAATTTAATAAGTTGCGGCTGCATAACTAAAAGATATCAAAAACCCTCGCATGATGCGAGGGTGATAAATCCTATGGTGCGCGCACCTGGATTTGAACCAGGGACCTTCACAATGTCAATGTGACGCTCTAACCAACTGAGCTATGCGCGCAAGCAAAGAGAGTATAATCTCAAAATTAATGATAATCAAGCCTTGTTCGGCTCAATGCCCAATAGTTCAAATACCGGAGTTAAATATTTATCGTGGAGTAAGTTTTTAATTTCAGAAGCCTCAACCCAGCGAAATTCATTGTGGCCGGTTTTTGCTGGGTCATCATCTACAGGGTTAACTTCTCCTGGCTCAACCTCAGCTTCATAAGTTAGTCTAACTACATGGGTATCTTTTATACGGAGAATATCTTGGGCGTATAAAAGTTTCGGCGACCCTTTGAGTGTTAAATGTGTTTCCTCTTTAATTTCTCTTGCCAAAGCTTCTAAGATTGGTTCGCCTGGGTTAATACGTCCGCCTGGTATGCCCCATCTAGTATCTTTTTCGCCTGCATACGGGTAAGTTCTACGCAACATTAGGTAGCGCCCTTCATTATCTTTAATCAAAGCTTTAACACCGACTTGTAATTCCATAAAATACGCTTGGTGCGCGCGCCTGGACTCGAACCAGGAACCGATCGTGTATAAGACGATTGCTCTACCATTGAGCTACGCGCGCCCGTCGCTTTCACATTCTACTGCTGCTGCGCTTATTCCTCAAGCGGTGGGGTTACTGCTTTGATATGCTCTATTATCTTTTTCTCCGCTTCCAGGATAGTAGTATTTTCTAGAGAAGTTCTTGCGGTGTGCTGATCCCCTTGCGGGCTGAATGGTTTTATAAGCTCGTCAGCTCTCCGCCCAGTTCCAGCGTGCACATAGACCGAGGTTGTGCCTGGGGTTTGTTCGTAAAGTAAGACAACGGTTTTGGCTTCGACTGCTCCTAGGATAAGCTCATCTACCACGCCGGGCAGCTCAATCTCGCTCGCACCGGATTTTATAAAGTCATCAGGCGTTAGTAATGACCACACTAAGCGACGTTGGTTATCGCTCTTCAAACGCGCTAATACGCGACCCCAAAGTTTTAATAAGGGTAATTTTTTAGTGCGGAACAAATGTGTCACTACTTCTTCGCGCCTGGCCCCAAGTGTTACCAGCTTGCTGGCACGCTCTAGGGTTAGGGGTGTAACTTGGGCAGAGGTAAAGCTTTTGCTGGCGATAGTTAAGGAGGTATAAAGGCAAGTAGCCCAGTCAGCTGTCATAACTTCCGGGTGAGTTTGCTCCACCAGTTCCATAACAAGTTCGGCTGTAGCCGCCAGGTTGAAGTTAACTAGGTTGATTTGCCCGAAATGTTCGTTGTGAATACTATTATCGATATTTATAATAGTGGTTTGATAAAAGAATTCAGTGTTATCGTGGAAAATATTACCTAAACTATTGAGATCAGGCGCATCAACCGTAATTATTAGATCATAGGCAAAATCAGAAGTAGTAGTGGTCAGGTCTTTACTAGAGAAACTGCCTTGCTCAGGTGTTAAAAGGATATTTAGTTTGTCTTTTTCCAAGCTATAACTAAGGTCCTTAAGTTTAGTGTCGGCCAAATTCAGGGAGATGATGAATTTTCTTAAACTGGCCAGGCCAGCGTTTATTTTTTTTACCAGAGGCAAGAACCTTAAATTGCCTGGCAAAACAAAATTGGAAGATACTATATCCACCTTTTTGCCAAGAGATTCAATGGTTTGTGCTAAAGCCAAAGCCGAACCAACCGCCACCATGCTTTTAGAGGCAGGGAAGGTTATGAGAATATGTTGGGCAGACTGTAAGGCTGCCTGAGCTTGCTGAAAATCTGTTCTGGCCATATAAAAATAAATCAGCCGTATACCTTACCCCAGAGGCATTTATTTGTCAATCATCACCAGGTGTTTTGGGGTAATTTGTAAATTTCACTCATTGTTGACGTTTTTGTCAAGTAAGCGTAAACTAGAACAAGTCTTTTTACTGTCTAGGTGCATAAAAGCAAGTATTTATGAATATAACTGAATTAGCCAGACGATTGAAGATTCCAACTGAGCAACTAAAAGATGAGTTGCCCAAGCTTGGTTTTGATATTGGTCGTCGCGCTATTAAGATTGATGACGCCGTGGCGGACAAGGTCATTAAATTATGGTCCGAACGTAAACAAAAGCTGCAGCAGGATAATTATGTGGTCGTGCAGCATCGTTTGGGTGAGAAGAATATTGCCAAGTCAGCCGGACGTGAAGTGGAATTACCCCAAACCTTAACGCCGCGTGAGTTTGCTAGTCTGTTGGGATTACCAGCTACTACGGTAATTGGTGAATTGTTCAAGAATGGAGTCATGGCTTCAATCAATGAGCGCATTGATTACGAAACCGCCTCTATCATTGCCGAGGATTTGGGTTTTAAAGTGTCGCGTGCTAGCCAAGCTAAGTCTGAAGATGCTGAGGCTGAAGCTAGCGCAGCTTTACAAGAGTTATTAAAAGGAACTGATTCTAAAAAACGCCAACCGCGGCCGCCAGTGGTGGTAGTTATGGGTCATGTTGATCATGGGAAAACCACATTGCTTGATGCTATTCGTGAAAGTAATGTGGCTGCTCAAGAGAGTGGGGCTATTACTCAGCACATTGGCGCTTATCAAGTAGAAGCACGGGGGCAAAAAATTACTTTCCTAGATACTCCTGGGCATGAAGCCTTCTCGGCTATGCGTAGTCGAGGTGGCCGCTTGGCTGATGTGGCTATAATAGTGGTGGCAGCTGATGATGGCTTACAACCGCAGACCATTGAAGCTATTGAAATTGCCCAGCGAGAAAAATTAGCGTTCCTTTTTGCTGTCAATAAAGTTGACAGAGAAAATGCTGATATAGAACGCGTTAAAAAAGCTTTGGCCGAATTGAATTTATTGCCTGAAGATTGGGGAGGCAAAACTATTTGCGTACCGATCTCTGCTAAGAAGCGCCAAGGCCTGCCGGAGTTATTGGATATGGTGTTGCTGCTGGCTGATTTGGAAAAATTGGAAGCCGATACCGATAGGTTGGCCGTGGGTACAATCATTGAAGCGCATTTGGATAAAGGTGAAGGGCCGGTGGTAACAGCCTTAGTGCAAGCCGGTACTTTACGTGCGGGCGATTATATAATCGCCGGGCAGGTAGCTGGTAAGGTGCGTTCTATGAAAGATTATCGTGGACAAACCGTGCAGCAAGCTACCCCAGCTATGCCGGTAAGGGTGCTGGGATTCAAGCAGGTGCCTCAGGCGGGTGATATTTTTCGCGTAGTGGAGGATGAAAAATTAGTACGTGATGTTTTAAAAAAGGCGCCCCGCTATCAGCCCGTTGTTCAGAGCGACCAGATTACCGCCAATAATGAAAGTGATAGTAGCGAGGGCTCGGAGTCGGTAGCCATGCTTAACGTAGTATTGAAAACCGATGTTTTGGGTTCCAGAGAAGCTATTGCGTCATCGTTCAAGGAATTTGGGCAGGATGATGTGAAAGTAAAAATCATTCGCACTGGTTTAGGTAGTATTACCGAGGCGGATATAGCTTTTGCCGAAGCCAGCCAAGCTGTCGTCTTAGGTTTTAATGTACCAGTTAAGCCAGAGGCAGAATTAATGGCTAAGCAGGCCAAGGTTTTTGTGAGCAGTTATAAGGTTATATATGATATGTTGGATGAGGTAAAAAAGAGGTTAACTGTCCTTTTGAAACCAGAGCTTATCAGGAATCAATTAGGCGAAGCTCAGGTGTTGAAGATTTTCCGCCGCGGCAAAAAGGAAATGATCGTAGGTTGCCGCATATTAAAAGGAGTGGTTCGCCCTAAAACAGTGGTGACCGTTCTCAGGAAGGATGTGCCGGTAGCTCTTAAATTATCCTTGGTTGAAATACGTTTGGGCCGTGAGGTGGTGGGTGAAGTGGCCGAAGGCGGTGAATGTGGTTTATTAATTCAAGGCCAGCCGATTATAGAAGAAGGTGATAAGTTGGAGATATATCATGAGGAGATCAGACGCAGGTCAATTAATAAATAACGAGTCAGCTTCTGCCAAAAGGATACCAAAGCTGGAGAGTTTGTTGCGCAGCGAAGTTAGTCAGGCGATGGAGCGGGAGTTGGAATTACCTTCAGGCACGCTTTTGACGGTTACCGCAGTAGAGGTACTGCCCGATTTAAGTCAGGCCAGAATTGGCGTGAGTGTATTGCCTATGGAACAAGCTGATAGGGTTTTTAAGATATTACTGTCTTTAGCTGGTGAGATACAAAGAATAGTCAATGAACGTCTGAAAATTTATAGGGTACC
>CAZRDN010000018.1:0-7962 GCA_964598875.1 uncultured Gammaproteobacteria bacterium | reverse complement strand
TTCCAGTTGACCATAAGACAAAAAACCAACCCGCCACGAGCTATCGCTCATTGGACTGCTATACAATTAAGAAAAAAATTCGGCTTGGCAGGCAGCCCTATCCTAGTCAGGATCGAGGCTACCCGCCAAGTGAAATAATAAGAACTTGCTATAATAAAGCTATGAACTTAATCGTCGGACTAGGTAATCCTGGCAAAAAATATGATGGGACCATGCATAATCTAGGTTATGCGGCGGTAGATGAGCTGGCCCAAAGTCATGAGGTCCAGTGGCAAGAATTCTCTAAAAATTCATTGATGGCTAAACTCAACCAATATCAAACCATCTTGCTCAAGCCCACTACTTATATGAACGAGTCCGGCAATAGCCTGAAAGAAATCACTAACTACTTTAAAATAAAGCCAGAGGATTTGTGGGTAATACATGATGAGCTGGACCTACCGCCTGGTGAAGTCAGGCTAAGCTTCAACTCATCGGCTGCCGGACACAGGGGTGTACAAAGTATTATCGACCAACTGTCCAGCCAAGCTTTTTGGCGATTTCGTATAGGTATTGGCCGACCGCCTGGGCACATGCCTGCGGAGGATTATGTCCTGACTTGTCCGCCAGAGAATCTAAAAATAGTACTGACCGACAGTCTGGCTAAAACCTCTGATCTTTTAAAAACCGCTCTCACCCAAGGTATAACAGAGGCTAAATTAAAAAATAAAAACCTAAACTAATTAGGTTGGGTAAATGTAGGGATGTACTTAAGCCTACTCACCAGCGCCAGGGCGCACTAGATTTCTACCGCTCCCTGACTTTGCAGATTATCTCTCGTTAAGGAGGGGTCACAAGAGTTAATCACTGGTAAGTAGACCAAAATACACCGCTATAAATTTTTAAATAAGCTCAAAAAAATGTGAGCACGCCCATCCTAGCACCAACTACTAAAACTGTCAAGATAGTAGGCGGTGAGGCCTTATGGTCAAATGAATTGTCCTTAAAAATAAATCAACCTAGGTCAAAAAATACACCCACCATAAGCCTGCCGACCAACCTTTCTGCCCAAGCCTACTTCATTGCTCACCTACCCCCTGAATTTTTCCAGGAGGGCGTTATTTGGTTTTTGCCTAGCCATCGGGAAATTTATGAAGCTAAAGAAATTTTAAAGTTTTGGCTATCAACCCTTAAACAACATCTCGCAGAAATACCGAACCTGCTAGAATTTCCCGATGATTTCATCACTTGGCTGGCGCTTAATCGCCAGCAACAAAGCAACATACTATTGGTTGCCCAGGAACACCTCGACTTAGCTCTGCCATCTCCCCAAACCATTGAAACTCACACCCTGACCCTAGAGACAGGCCACACCATTAAACCCCTAGCCCTATTAAATAAGCTGACCCAGGCTGGATTTGAACCTGGTCCTTTAATGCAAGATTCGGGCTGGTATCAAAAAAGAGGCGAAACCGTCATCGTTTCAACCCCGGGGGCACAATGGCGCTTGCGTTGGCATAAAGACACTTTAGAAAAAATTGAAGAGATCTCCCTAGCCACCCTAACAACCATAGCCATAAAAGAAAAAATTACCATCCTGCCTGTTCGTTTGCCTGCTCAGGCTAGTAAATCTCTAATCAATCATGTTACTCCTCAGCATAGTCTCATTTGTCCCCCAGCCAACCTCTGGCCGAGACATCATAGAGTATATAATACGGATATCAAGGGTGATAAAATTTTTGAAAACATTCCCCTCTTTGCCAAACAATGGCCTGAGCTGGAACGCTGGTGGCAAAATAAGATCAATAACGGAAATAAGATCATCATCGTAACTGAACATCCCTATCGTCTATCTTCATTTTTAAATGAGAGCATAGGCACACCCACTGTATTTGAAACTCCTTTATCAGTCAGCCCAATACTGGCAGGTTTTACCAATAAGCTCTCGGGTGTGAATTTAATAACTGACCGGGAATTATACGGCCCCAGGCGTCCGCATAAAAGGGTCGGCCTGGCTGCTTACGAAAAATTGAAATTCGGTGATTATCTGGTGCACATTGATCACGGCATTGGTAAATTCACCGGCCTGACCCAAAAATTAATTGACCAACAAACGCGAGAATACTTTGTTATTGAGTATGCTGATAACGATAAGCTCTTTGTACCTATTGAGCATACTGACAGACTGTCGCGGTACTTAGGTTCACCTAATCCCAAACTGGAGAAGCTTTCCAGCGCTCACTGGTTCAAAGTACAGAAAAAAGTTAAAGCCGAAACTGCCCAGTTGGCCAGAGAGTTACTAAATATCTACGCCCAGCGACACTTGGCCGAGACTACGCCCTGGCAATCTTTTCCCGAAGAAAATCTCATTGCTCAGGATTTCCCCTATCCCCTAACCCCGGACCAGCTGAAAACTTGGGCTGAGATCCAGGCTGACCTAACCAGCCCTAAACCAATGGACCGCTTGATCTGTGGCGATGTCGGCTTTGGTAAAACCGAACTGGCTATTAGAACCAGCGGGCGGGCGGTGTTTAATGGTTACCAAACAGCCGTCCTGGTACCCACCACAATTTTAGCCCAACAACATTTTGATACTTTCACTGCTCGACTCAAAGATTACGGCGTAAGACTTAGTTTAGTTTCTCGGGCACAAACTGCTACCACTATCAAGCAAACCTTAAAAGAACTGGCCGAAGGTAAGATTGATATCATTATCGGCACACATCGCTTACTAGCTAAAGATGTAAGGTTCCGCCGACTAGGTTTACTAGTGATAGATGAGGAACAGCGCTTCGGCGTCAAACAAAAAGAACAATTACGCGGCCTGAAGCCATCGGTGCATACCTTAGCTTTATCTGCCACTCCTATTCCCCGCACCCTTCACCTAGCGGTTTCTAATCTCCGTGACCTCTCTATTATTTTAAGTCCGCCGCAAG
Organism: uncultured Gammaproteobacteria bacterium; assembly: GCA_964598875.1. GTDB lineage: Bacteria > Patescibacteriota > Patescibacteriia > Veblenbacterales > UBA10138 > UBA10138. The sequence goes on along the minus strand of CAZRDN010000018.1, from coordinate 5,047 downwards.
GCAGACAAGCTGTCAATATGGGATTCGGCCCGCGTCATGACGATACTATCAAACAGGCGGTTGCCGCGGAACTTCACCGCCAAGGCCAAATTTATTATTTAGTGCCTCGCGTTAAAGATATCCCGGCGGCGGAAGCTCGACTAAAAAAATTATTCCCCCATATTAAGTTGGGTATCGTACACGGACAAAAACCGCCGCGGGCGGTAGCTGAAACTATGCACCGCTTTGACCAGGGCGAAATCAATTTATTATTAGCTACTAGCATAATTGAAAATGGCTTGGATTTACCAAATGTAAATACTTTAATAGTTGATGAAGCCCAAAACTTCGGCCTAGCCGACCTCTATCAACTAAAAGGCAGAGTAGGTCGGGGTGCGGCCAAAGCTTATGCTTATTTCTTAACCTCTGGTAAAAAATCAATCAGTACAGAAAAAAGATTGGCGGCCCTGGCTGATACGGAAGAACTGGGTGGCGGATTGAGCTTAGCCTTAAGAGATCTTGAACTCCGCGGCGCAGGGGCCATCTTGGGTCGTGAACAACACGGACAAGTGACAGCAGTGGGTCTGCACCTTTACGGACAAATGTTAGCTGAAGCAATTGAAGAACAGCGCACTGGCCAAACCCTGCCTGCTATCCCTGAAGTAAAGCTGAACTTACCCCTAGAGGGCAGGATACTCCCCGAGCTCGCGCCCGACGAAGAAAAACGAATTCATATATATCAGAGGTTGGCTAGCGTAAGAGAACCGACTGAACTACTCCCCACCGCCATCAACTTACTTGGCCGACCCTTAGCAGATGATAAAGCGGACATGTTATTCAAAAACCTGCTCACTTTATTGGAAATTAAATTACTGGCAGAGCAAGCTCGCTTGCAGGAAGTGGCCTGCTGGCCCAAAGATAAACAAGGTCAATTCATTTTACGTCCACTATCAGCCTTGCCAGCAGAAGCTGTTAGCCGACTGACTAATTTCGATAATACCTGGCACCAAGTTGAATCGGCCTGGCAAGCGCTCAGACCATTAGCAGCCGGCGCCTGGCTACCGTGGCTTAAGGAAAGTTTAAAGTTAATCCAAAATTAAAATTCCCAGATCTTGTCTGGGAATTAATCTCAATTTCCGGTTAAACAACTTCGTCCTGATAATCCTCAAAATCATTTAAGCCACTGTCTTGCTTGCTGTCATTGTTCTCATCACCTGCTAGCGGAAGTTCTGCCCCACAATCAACACAATAATTCTGATCGCTGTTGTTCATGGTGTTGCAATCAGGGCACTGTTTGAATTTTTCTTGGGCATTGCCCTTTCTCTCAAAGTTTTCTGACATAGTTGTACTGCCTTATAATAATTATATTTTAGGATACCTGGCTGGTTGCCTTAATCCTAGCTCCGTATTAGGATGCTACCATAATATCTACTCTTCTGCCTCTATTATGTCAAGCGAAACTAAAGATCTACCATACTGGGTGGCTTTAGCGCGCCTACCTAAACTTGGGCCCAAGGGTTTTGCCAGTCTGCGTAGCAGCTTCCCTACTATGGAAACTGCCTGGCGAGCTGGCGACGGCGAACTGAAAAAAACCGGCCTAGACAGCGGCTTGATTGATGCTCTCAAGGAACACCGCACCCAAACCAATCCAACCGCCAGCTGGCAGGAAATTGAAAACTTGCACCTGGAAGTCACGGTTATCTCTGACCTTGCTTACCCTAAAATGCTCAAAGAGATCTATGATCCGCCAGCGGTTCTTTTTAGCCGCGGCGATCTTAAGATACTGAACAACTTGTGCCTCGCTGTGGTAGGTAGTCGCCAAGCCAGCTCTTATGGCTTAGCCATGGCGCGCGAACTTACTAGCGACTTGGCTCGAGCCGGCATTACTATTATTTCCGGACTGGCCTATGGTATAGACGCGGCGGCCCATCTGGCCACTGTAAAGTCTGGCGGTAAAACCGCAGCTGTAATGGCCTCTGGTCTTGATCAAATTTATCCGTCAGCTAACAGACGTTTAGCCCATGAGATTTTAGAAAGTGGCGGCTTATGGCTGTCGGAATTCCCTCCGCAGACCGCCCCCTTAAAACAAAATTTTCCGTTTCGCAACCGCATCATCGCCGGCCTTAGCAGTGGCACTATAGTGATTGAAGCAGCTAAGAGCTCGGGTGCGCTGCTTACTGCCAAACATGCCCTGGAATCAAATAGGGAGATCTTCGCCTTGCCTGGTAATGCCCTGTCGCCTACGGCCGAAGGTACCAATGAACTGCTCAAACAAGGTGCCCAGCTTGTGACCAGCGCTCAGGACGTTTTAAATGTCTTCGGCTTAAAAGCAACACAAAGCCAAGCACGTGAATCTATAACTACCCCCTTAGAGGATCTACTGGCTCAATTACCCTATGAACCAAAACACCTGGAAACCTTGGTCAGGGAGCTAAAATTGCCAGCGGCCGAGCTTATAGCTAACCTGACAATTCTAGAAATCAAGGGCTATATTAAGGATGAAGGCGGGCAATTTTATAGACGGCTTAAATAAAAGCCGGAGCCTGGCAGGGCGTTGCCAAAAATATATCTTATGTGCTATAAACAAACTTGTTTACTAATAAGCTTAAAATTTAAATGGCCGAAAAAAAATTGATCATAGTAGAATCACCCACCAAAGCCAGGACCATTGGCCGTTTTTTGGGCTCGGAATTTGATGTTACCTCATCTTATGGACACGTGCGTGATTTGCCAAAATCAAAGCTGGGGGTGGATGTGGAACACGACTTTACACCACAATACATAGAACCGCCGCGAGCTAAGAAAGCCATTACCGAATTAAAAAGCAAGGCCAAAAAAGCCGGCCAGATCTACCTGGCAACTGACGAAGACCGCGAAGGTGAGGCTATAGCCTGGCACCTGTCTCATGTACTTAATAAGGTATCAGTACCTATAAAGCGTATTGCCTTTCACGAGATTACAGAATCGGCTGTAAAAGAAGCGCTGCAGTCACCGCGTGAGCTTGATATTTCATTGATCAATGCCCAACAGGCACGACGTGTGTTGGACAGGCTGGTAGGCTATGAACTTTCTCCTTTCTTATGGAAAAAAGTAGCCCGGGGACTATCTGCTGGACGAGTGCAATCCGCAGCCGTAAGGCTGATAGTGGAACGGGAAAGGGAGATTCAAGCTTTCACGGCTCAAGAATACTGGACTATAGAGGCACTTTTTGGAGCTGATAAAAAAGAGTTCCCCGCCTTCTTGCAAGCACTGGATGGTAAGACTTTGGATAAATTTGCCTTGACTAACGAAACTGAAACTCAAAAAATTGTCACTGAGCTCAAGACCGTTAACAGCTGGCAAGTAGATAAGGTGGAGCAAAAGAAAAACAAGCGATCCCCCCTGCCGCCTTATACCACATCAACCATGCAGCAAGACGCCAACCGCCGTTTAGGCTATTCTGCCACCCAAACCATGATGCTGGCACAACGTCTTTACGAAGGTATTGAATTAGCCGAGGGTTCTGTTGGTTTGATAACCTATATGCGTACTGACTCAACTAATTTAGCTGATAAGTTTTTAAACGAGGCTCAGGCTTATCTGAAAAAAGAATTCGGCGATGATTACGCCCGTGGCGCCAAACGTTTCGCCACTAAATCAAAGAATGCTCAAGAGGCTCACGAAGCTATCCGACCGACCGAGGTTAATCGTCATCCAGATTCCGTAAAAGACCAGATGAAAACCGCTGAATGGCGCCTTTATAATTTGATCTGGCGTCGGGCTGTAGCTAGCCAAATGCCTGAGGCAGAATTTGAAGGTTTAAGTATCAATATCGCTGGCGGCCGGGCAACTTTTAGAGCCACTGGCGCCAAACTTATGTTCGACGGCTTCCTCAAGGTTTGGCAAGAGAAAAGAGAAGACACCCTGCCACCCCAAGTTAAAGAAGGTGACAAAGTAAAACTTGTATCCCTTACACCAGAACAACATTTTACCGAACCGCCAGCGCGTTATTCTGACGCCTCTTTGGTAAAAGTCTTAGAAAGTCACGGCATTGGCCGGCCTTCTACCTACGCCCCGACCATTGGCACTGTGATTGCCCGCGGCTATGTAGAAAGATTCCAGCGACGCTTGAAACCGACCGACTTGGCTTATTTGGTAAATGATCTACTGGTGGAGCATTTTCCTGAAGTGGTTAATTATGAATTCACTGCTAAAGTTGAATCCGATCTGGATGATATTGCCGAGGGTAAATCAGAATGGGTACCAATTATACGAGAGTTCTATCAACCGTTCAAGGAACATCTAACCAATAAAGAGCAAGAAGTAAAGCGAAGCGATATCAACAAAGAAAGAGTAATTGGTATTGACCCAGCTACTGGACTGGATATCAAGGTAAAACTTGGTCGTTACGGACCATACATACAAGTCGGTAACGGCAGTGATAAAGAAAAACCTAAATTTGCCGCTATCCCCCGCTCTATCTCGGCTGACGAACTTACTTTAGACCAGGCCCTGCAGCTTATTGCCTTGCCGCGTTCATTAGGTAAAGATCCAGCAAGCGACGAAGAGGTGATGGCTGGTCTAGGCAGATTCGGTCCTTATATTAAAAAAGGCGATGGTTATAGGTCATTAAAAGACCCGGACAACGTTCTTACTATTGATTTAGCCAGAGCTCTGGAGGTTTTCCGCACTGAACTACCACGCAGCGGCACAATTGCCGACCTAGGTAAACATCCTAAAACCGAGGCACCAGTGATCGTAAAGGCTGGCCGCTTTGGGCCTTATGTAACAGACGGCGAAATTAATGCCACTATTCCGCGCGATACTGACCCGCGCAGCCTGACCTTAGAAGATGCGATTGAACTTTTGAAGAAAAAGGCGAAAAAGCCCAAACGGAAAAAGGCCAAATAATACACTTGTGGAACAAGCCCCCTGATTAAAGGGGGCTTGTTTGTTCCTCAAGGGTTGACAAAATGGCCATTTCGCGCTATGTTTATATGTTATTTAAGAAATTAAAGTTCTTTAAAAAATGAATTTTCGTTCTCACCACCCTTTGGAGGGGAGAAGCGATTGCTGGCAGCAGTCAGCG
>CAZRDN010000017.1:0-8088 GCA_964598875.1 uncultured Gammaproteobacteria bacterium | reverse complement strand
CAGCCTGAGCCTCTGCTACGGACCTAACAGACCGCTCTATAAAACTGTCCCTTTGTTGCTCATCTGTAGCCGCAATGCCGTTTTCGGTCACATAAATCGGTAACTTATAACGCTGCCATAAATTTACCAATACCTGCCTAAGGCCATCGGGATTCACTTCCCAACCCAAGGCTGACACTTCTCGGCCTAATTTTTTTGGATCAGCAAAACCTACAAACCCACGCCTGATATTAAAGCTTAGAAAGGCCCGCTGATGGAAGTAATAATTAACTCCTAAAAAATCATGGCTGTTGCCTGTTAAATCCATTATCCATTTATTCCAAAATCTGTCTGCCCGCCGCGAGGCTAACCTATCAAGGACAAGCCAAGGCCTAAGCGGCTCCAATGAAAAAAAATTATGGGCTAGTCCTACTTTAGCCTGGGGTATTTCACTATGAATGATGTCATAAGCTGCCTGATGGGCCTTGGCTAGGTTTCGTAAGACCTTGGTCATACGTTTAAGCGACCGCGCTTGTGGTGGCCAGTGGCCATACAAATATGCCTCGGTCGCTAAAACTAATGGCTCATTTATAGTAACCCAAAGATCAACTGGCCCACCTAGTTCTTTAACTACTTGATGCACGTACTTTTCAAAATATTTTATACTGTCAGGATTTTCCCAACCACCTGAATGAGCCAACCACTGAGGCAGGGTGAAATGATTTAAGGTTAGGCATACTTTTAAATTAAGCTGCTTGAGCTTATGTAAAACTTCTTTATAATGACCAAATTCATCAAGAGCATACTTACCAGCTTGCGGTTCCAAGCGCGACCACTCCAGCGACAGTCTGTGCGCATTTTGTCCAAAGCTTTTAGCTAGCGCAAAATCATCAGCAAATTTTTCATAGTGCTTAACCGCGTCGCCACAAGGCTCTATTCCCCTCTTTTGTTCCCACTTGTACCAATCACACCATTTATTACCACCCTCCACCTGATAGGCAGAGGTAGCGCTGCCCCACAAAAAATCATCGTCCTTAGTAGTAACAACAGGCTGCGGCATGGAAACCTATAACCATTTAAGCCCGACTTCGGCAACTAAAAAGACTATGTACAAGGTCAATAATACAAAACCTTCTCTTTTGGTTAACCGGCGTCCGGTATAAGACAACCCCAAAAAACTGAACAGTAAGATCATTAGTATCACCATAAATACATAATAAGGGGCGCCCACCACTATGGACATCGGGCGAATAAAAGCCAATAACCCCACTACCATTGAATTAGCAAAAGCACTACCAACTAAATTGCCAAAGGAAAGATCCCTAGCGCCGTTGCGCCAAGAACGGAAAGCCAAGGTTAATTCTGGCAAATTGGTGCCTAAAGAAAAGAAGATCAAACCAGCTAAGAAGGGACGAATATCCAACTGGCTTAATAATGGCAAAGAGAAATCAATTATAAATTTAGCCATCACCACCACACCAATCAAACCCAGCAGGGTCAGCCAAAACGCTTTCAAATTTGAAGTACCACCTTCTATTTTTATGGCCGGATGCGGCGCGGAGTTTGAACGAATAAAATAATACACACACAAACCATAAGCTATGATCAAAATCAAACCATCAAACGACGATAGGACTCCGTCCAACATCAGCCATAAGGGCAAACTTATATATATAGCTATAAGCACTAGCTCACGATGACGAAAACTAATACTGACATCTATCTCCCTGCCTAATAGCAAACTGGCACCTAAAATCAATCCTAGTAATACCACTACTCCACCCATCAAATTACCAAACGATAGTTGTCCGACATTTTGCAATGAAGCTTGAATACCTACGGTCAATTCCGGGATTGAGGTCAGGACACCTAAAATTAAGCCCAGCCAGAAATGGCGTATGCCTAAATTGGCTCCTAGAATTTTTACATTACTAATGACCGCATCAGCCGCCTTACCTATCAGGTAGAACATCACCACCAAGAGAGCGACCGTTGAAATGAGTGTGATGGCTGTCATGCCAATATTATAACACAGCCCTCACTGCGCTAGTGCGCGGTGAGGGCTTAAAAAACTAGATACTGAGCAGTGGGCGACTGCTCGACTAGTGTGTACTAGAGGATTGCGTCCTTGGCAGCCTTGGCGACGCGGAACTTGACCACGGTCTTAGCCGGGATCTTGATCGCTTCACCAGTAGCAGGATTGCGGCCCATGCGGGCAGCACGCTGCTTTTTTACGAGCTTACCAAGGCCAGGAATAGTGAATTCGCCCGATTTCTTGGCCTCACTGTAGGCCAGAGAAACCAACTCTTCCACTATCATCGCCACATCCTTACGGCTGTGGTTGGTCTTATCCGCTAAAGCGGAAAGAACCTGAGATTTGCTCATGCCTTTGGCCATATAGGCTCCTCTCTGGGTTAAATAATTAGCACCCGCTAGTATAGCAAAACGGCGTAAATATTGGAAATCCACAGGCTAGCCTACTTCGACTTACTGACTAATCCTGGTTGACAAAAATCATCAATTTAAGGTAAAAAGCACGCATAAATTAATAATGTTTTTTAACAATATAGGAGACAAAAAATGGCTGTATTAACGGCTCAACCAGCCGATTGGTCCACTCTAGACTGGGCTCAGCTGCAAGATAAAAATCCAGAAAGGAATATAGAAAGGCGCAGTTGGGCTTTACAAGTTTTAAACAACCTACTAGAGGGACATAATACCGCCATTGATGCAGCTACTGGTGGCGGGAAAACGATTATGGCGGTGCTAATACACATAGCACTAAAACGTAATACCTTACTCGTGGTGCCGACAGTTGAACTAGCTCGTTGGCATAAGGACCTCTTCCACAAACTTTTGGGTAGAAGAAAATATGCACGAGTAATGACCGGCAGTAAATTGCCAGAAAAAAGAGCAAAAGTATGGCAAGAATTTGTAGAGCACCAAGGCAAAATAGTCATTGCTACACCACATACCATCATCAATGATATTAAATGTGGTCTGTTCCCTCTTGGCTATTTCTCACTTCTTATTATTGATGAATTCCATCATGCTCACAAAAAATATCCTTATGTACCGCTGGCCTTGGCTGCCTACAAAGCAGGTTCCTTGATCCTTTCTTTGTCAGCGACCGCTAAAGACCTGGAGGCTTTAAAAAATTGTTTTGTTGGCAAAATCGTTAATGTGGTAATCAATATGCCACCAAAGATAGTAAAAACGCTCGTAGCCAAACCAACGGACAACCTCAAGGAAGTAAGCGATAATCACCAGAAGCTACTAGAACAAACTATCAATGAACTTATTGAGCTGAAATTGATACCAGATGGCACCAAGCTGCTAACTAAAAATGACCTGAAGAAACTAGCTAATTTCGCCGCGCAACCTAGCGAACTACTACCTGACCCTAAACATAAGATTGCCCGATCAATTATTGGACGTTATGGCTATTTAAACTATTTGCAAAGGGTTCTTAAAGTATGCTCTTACCACAACTTCATTGAAGGCTCAGATAAACTGTTGCAGAAAGACCGACAGTTCGCCAAGTGGATACTGAACAACTTTTATTTTCAAAATATATTGAAGCGAGTTAGGAAAATATCCGACACTGAGCCTCACCCTAAGGTTGAGATGCTTACCAAGGCTGTGGCTGAAAAGGTTGATAGTGGCAAAAACTTCATAACCTTTGTGAACGAACAAAATACCGCGCGAATTATAGCTAATGAGATCAGCAAACTTAATATCCCGGTGGATTTTATGATCGGCGGCAGGAGCGAAAAATACCACCGCAAAGAGATAATAAGTAAACTATTCTCGCGAGAACTCAAGGGCGTAGTGGTCACACCTGTTGGTGATGAGGGTTTGTCCTTACCAGATATGGATATAGCCTTTATGTATGGCAGGAACTACACAGAGGTACAAAAAAACCAAAGAAGCGGCAGAGTTGGCCGTGGCAATGAGCCTGGTGAGATATATTCAGTTCTACTCGATGATCCTATTGAATGGGTCATGGAAAGAAAGCTTAAAACTAAGCAAGACCAAACAACACCTGAACACAACCGACCAGTTACCCAAAAAACCCCCGACACTCTCTGGTTACCCTTTCCTATAGAGGATCTGCCCACAAACAAAAAACCACCACCCCAGTCCAATAATAGTTACGAATCTTTTAATATCTTAAAACGAGAAAAATAAAAAGGTGAAAAAATGAACAATAAAGTGCGGTGGTTCGTAAAGCCAAACAATGATATCACTAATGAAACCATTCATAATTACCTAGCAAGAACTTCTTCGCACCAAGATATTTTTGCTTCACAAGAAATTACTGTGCAAGGTAAAAAAGAACTTATGATTGAAGTGCCCTCATATGAGATCATTAAAAACCTTTACGCCAGCACCTTAAATATGCCCTTTCTTAAATTTAAAGTGTATATAATGCCGCCTAGCGCTAAGCAGGCTGGCCTCTGGAAATTAAAAGACTTCCAGGGAATACATACAAAAATTAAGAAATTAAACTCTCAGGCAAATGCTTGAGAGTTTTTTAATTTAGTTCCAAGAAGATATCGTCGCAATCGTAAGCGTTCAGCCCAACACCATTAGGTCCAAAAGATAACACCGCTGGCGCATTGGGGTGAGCAGTTTGGCTGCCGCAATTCTCATACGCCCTGAAATCCGGATCAAAATAATAAGCATTACCCCAGGGGTCCACTACCCTGTCCACATAAGGACCCTTCCAAGCATCCAGGTCGGCTTGTATCCACTCACAACCGCTGCCCTGGTCACCTACCACGGGCGAAGGTATCAAACCAGCTTGGGTGGTGCTCAGATCAACCTCAGGATTGGCCACCTCCTCCGATGGACAGCCGTTCGGCCACTTGTGTGTATCCGACTCCAGTAAAGCAATGGCGTTCCTTAAAGTATAAAGATCAGCCTGAGCGCGCGTCAGGCGTGAACGCTGGCGCGCTATGGTCAGAGAAGTTACAGCAATACCGGCTAAAATACCTATGATAGCTATTACCACTAAAACCTCAATTAAAGTAAAGCCTCTTGGTCTTTTCATGTTATATGTGAAAATTATTAAAGTACTTTTATAAATAAATCGTCACAATCATACACATCGGGCCCTAATCCATTGGGCCCAAATGAGACTATCGCCGGCATACTCGGCTGCTCTATTGTTACTTCACAATTTTGATAGGGCGTATAATCAGTATCCAAAAAATAAGCACGACCCCAAACATCCACCAGTCTATCAATATATGGCCCGTGCCAATTCACTATATCTTCCGCTGTCCATTTACAACCATAACCCTGATCACCAACTTCTGGCCGCCTCAATAATCCTGCCTGAGCATTGTTTAAATTGAATGTGGGCATAGCTATTGTCTCTGGTTCGCAACCATTCGGCCACTTACCCGTATCTGACCTTAATAAACTTACAGCCTTAGTGGTCTGAATTAGGTCAGACCTGACGCGCGAGGTTTGAGCCTTCTGGCGCGGCAGACTAATAGAAGCCATGACTATAACCACCAAAAAACCAACCACACTGATCACTATCATTGCCTCTATCAAAGTGAAGGCTCGTTTACTAGATGACTCCAGTCGGCTTTGTTTGGATGAATTATTCATTTTCAATTTAATAAAACAGCACAATACCTAAACGATCTGACTTATCGGTAATTTAAAATTTGAAACTTGAAACCACTTGATCAAATATATCCTTTTCATTATCACTTGATGGCTCGGCAGTATATATAATGCGGAAAGTTTTTTTATTATAGCTGAACTGGTACTCCACCACCTTAACTTTATTTTCTGACTGATTTGTCTTCTCTCCTTCATAACGCTGCGCTGTGATACTGCCAACCATGCCAACTGACTTTTCCAAACCAGCCACCGCCTCTGCATAATCAGCTAACTCGCGCTCTGATACTTCAATTACTATTTGCCCCAGATATTCACTACCTAAACTTGGCAATGGTTTTGAATCAGTAATAAAATAATCCACCACTGACGGGTTAATACTACCTATTTCATTGGCAATATAATGACGCCAATACCAATTATTAGGACGTAAAATAGTATAACCAACCGCTCGATTGGTATAGGTCACGAAACTTAAACCAACCAAGTCCTCCCCCTCCCCTGGGCCACTGACCGGCTCTTCTGCTTCAGGTAAGACCGGCTGAGGTGGTTGGGGTGGCGTGGGCGAACAACGCGAACCTGTCAGCATCACGCCCACCAGCACACCAATAATAATTACACGATAATTTAACATAACCTGCTATTTAAAATCATAGCAGGAAACGCCGATTAAGTTAACTTATAAGCCCTTCTTACGACCCAAGCGTAGACTGTTGCCTACTACGCTTACACTGGATGCAGCCATAGCTGCGGCTGCTATCATGGGCGATAAAAAACCCAAAGCAGCTAGAGGCACGGCCGCTATATTGTAAGCAAAAGCCCAAAATAAATTCTGCTTTATAGTTCGGAAAGTGTCTCTAGATAATTTTATTGCTTCCACAGCTTTTAATGGATTGGGTTGCACTAAAACAATACTGCCAGCTTCCACAGCTACATCAGTGCCGCTACCCATGGCTATTCCTAAATCAGCCTGAGCTAAAGCTGGGGCATCATTTATACCATCACCCACAAAAGCAACCTTTTTACCTGAAGCTGTTAATGATTTTACTGCGGCCACCTTATCTTGCGGCAAAACCTCAGCCATGACCTGATCAATGCCTAATTGCTTAGCCACAGCTTGTGCCGTATTTTTATGGTCGCCTGAAAGCATTATAGCTTCAAGCCCCAACTTCTTAAGATTTTCTATGGCCTTTTTAGCTTCTGGTTTAATAACATCAGCTACCGCAATTACTCCAGACGCAGATTTATTAATAGCTACAGCAAAAGCTGTTTCTCCTTTATTTTGAAAAGTGGATAATTGCTCTATCAAATTTTGACTATCAATCCCAGAGTCTTTCAAAAAAGTCATGTTACCCACCAAAACCTCTTGACCATTAATCTTACCCTTAACCCCTCCTCCGGCTACAGATTTAAAATCGGATACTGCTAATAATTTTATTTTTAACTCATTAGCAACATAACGCGCCACAGCTTGGGCTAATGGGTGCTCCGAAGCATGCTCTAGGCTACCGACAAACTGTAAAAAATTTTGTTTATCAACGCCCGACGCGACCCAAACATTAGTTACTTCAGGACGGCCCTCAGTTAGAGTTCCAGTTTTATCAAATAATACTGTGTCAATTTTCTTAGCTCTTTCAAAAGCTTCACCATTTTTCACTAAAATACCTTTTGCCGCCCCCACGCCTGTACCAACCATAATGGCAGTAGGTGTGGCTAAACCCAGGGCGCACGGACAAGCTATCACTAATACCGCCACAGCTGGCACAAAAGCGGCTGAAATATCACCCATTAACAAATACCAAACCACGCCAGTAACGCCAGCAACCAATAAAACTATAGGCACAAAAATACCGGAAATCCTATCGGCTAATTTCTGAATCGGTGCTTTTTTAGTTTGGGCTTCAGATACTAATTTAATTATTTGCGATAACACAGTGCCTTCACCCACACGTTCAATCCTGATTTTAATCAGGCCATTAGTATTAATGGTTGCCCCAAAAACCATATCACCTTCCTTTTTATCAACTGGTAAAGATTCTCCTGTTAGCATGGATTCATTCATCGCCGCCGTGCCTTCTATTATTAAACCGTCACTCGCTACTTTTTCTCCAGGCCTCACTATAACTTTATCGCCTGCCTTGAGCTCATTAATATCTATTTCAACTTCACGGCCATCTATTATAATCTTGGCCTTCTTGACACCAAGCTCCATTAGTTTAGCAATAGCTAGGCTAGCTTGTCCCGTGCTTTTAGCTTCAAAATACTTACCAAGTAGAATAAGCGCGGTAATAATGGCGCCTGTTTCAAAATAAATATGCGGCTCATGTGATACAGCAGCCCAGCTACTAAACCCCAAGGAGGCTAAGGTGCCTAATGACACTAAACTATCCATGCCTGGGCGGAAACGTTTAAACTCCTTGATTAAACCAATATGAAATTGCCTACCAAAATATAATATAACCACTGCGC
>CAZRDN010000016.1:0-8172 GCA_964598875.1 uncultured Gammaproteobacteria bacterium | reverse complement strand
ATGGCTTAAGGCCAGCTAACCGTAACTTGGTTAGCGAGGCGGCAGCTATAAAGACTTTCCAAGATGTTTTCAAGACCGCGCCCGTTAGTGCAGCGGATTGGGATACGGTCAGGGCTATAGCTTATTCTGGCGCCAGCCGAGAACTTAAGGCCACCAATGAGCCTGATGCTGATCAGGATGGCCTGAGCAATGATGAGGAATCTAAATACGGTACCAATCCAAACCTGGCAGATACGGACGGCGATGGTTATACCGATGGCGTGGAAGTTAATAATGGCTACGATCCACTAGGTCCGAATAAGCTTATCAGGTAATTAAATAAATCTCAGGAAGCAGAGTTTGTTTGTTACTGCATCAAACCTCCGGCCATACGGCTGGAGGTTTGGCTTTATACTTGACTAATTATTGGCCTTGCCTTAACCTGTGCCTATCATAAAAAACCGGAGTCAATCGTGAAACAAACAAAGTTAGCTAGTCGCAATGCTACTATTTTAATAATCATCGTAGGCTTTGTCATTGCCTTAATTGGTGCTCGGGTGATAAACCCAACTGAATATCAGGAGGCTGCAAAATTCACCGTTTTAGCCTTAGTGGTGATGATAGTAGGTTTCCTAGTAGCGCTATATGGCGTTTATCGGAGCATGGCCGTACGGCATGAGCCTTAAATAAAAATGATTTAAAATATATTCAAACCATCCACCCAGAGCGGATGGTTTTTTAATTAATAATTTTTTATAGCAACTTCTCTAGAATCTTTTTGCAGAGGGTAAGGGATTCAGAGTTGCGAAGCCCAGACTCCAGAATTTATTTGCCACCATGTCGGAGGCTCGTTACAGAGCGCAAGATGTACGAACGCCCGATTCCGCCGTGTATGTAGTTGTTTAGCATAGGCGGGATCAGTGAGTACGGCGAGCACTGTAGAGCCGTAGACCTGTGTGGCGACTCTTACGCAACTTCTCTAGATAAGTTGCGAAAATGATTTATTCTGGCGGGCGAGGCGAGTATTTGCGATTATTGATGCGCCATTTTTCTACGAACTGCCCCAAGCCTGATCTTATTAAGTTACCTTGCCTGCGAGTGGAAGCCTGCGACCAAGCCAGTAGGCTGGTAAAGCTAAGTTTGTACCGGCCGCGAACCACCACATAGTTAATCTGCCCAAGCTTAATTGCCTGGCGTATGGTCTTTGTGGATAACCCAAAAAGCTTAGCTGCTTCGCTAACTGAGATTCTAATTACATTAGCCATGAAATAATAGGGGATTATTTAGATAGATAAATACTTAATTAAAGTATACACTATTCTATACTTTATTAATAATTATATTAAAAAATGGCTTAAATTAGCCATATTTATAAAGCGGAAAATGTTACTAAATAGGAGATTAAACGTTAAATATAGTATATAGACTAATAAGATATTTGAATTTGCTACTTGCTAAAATGCCTAAAAATATGTACAGTAGCATTTGCATCTTGTAACAATTATTACTAATTTACGTCTAATTATATGAAGCTATCACGCAGGATTGATGAAGAGATCCTGCTTTTAAAAATTAGACACGGTGACCAGGAGGCTTTTGCTGTTGTTTACGACCGTTATGTAGATGCCTTGTTTCGTTTTGTGGCTTTCCGCGTCCGTAGCGAGGAGTCAGCCCAGGACATAGTAAGTGACTTGTTTTTGAAGGTTTGGCAGCATTTAACTTCTGGTGAACGCAACATAGCCAACTTGCGAGCTTTTCTTTATCAGATCGCGCGCAATCTAGTAGCTGATCACTATCGCGCGGCTCAGGCGGCGCTACCCTTGGAAGAGGTCGGGGAAATTAAAGGCAGCGGTGAAGCTGAGCTGAACGTGCGAGTAAGTTTAGCTGAAGTGGAAAAGGCTTTAGGGCAACTACGAGCAGACTGGCAAGAAGTCATAATCCTGGCGCATATAGAAGGACTTAAGCATACCGAAATAGCCGAGGTTATTGGCAAATCACCAGCTGCCACTCGCGTGATACTCCATCGTGCCATACAAGAGCTCAAATCTATTTTGAATAAAAAATCTGAAATTTAATGTTAGATAAGCAATTACAACATCAACTCAAGGAACTGGCTGCTGTTAAGCGAGCGCCCATCTTGTGGCGCGAACAAACCCGCAGTCGTCTGTTGAAGGATATAGAAGCCTCAGCTGTTAAGCCCTACAGCTTTGGTGAGCAGATGGCTTATCGTTGGCAGAGCGTGCGCTTGGCCCTAGCCCCTATGCATCTGGCGCCGGTAGTAGTAGCACTAGTTATTATGCTGGCTGGCTATGCGCCATTTACCAGCGCTTTGGCCGCGAGTTTGCCTGGTAGCCCGCTTTATCCTATTAAGCGTACCGTGGAAAAATTTGAACTTTCTATTCGCTCGTCATCCGACAGTCAGGGATTATTCTATTTAACTTTAGCCGGCCGTCGTTTGGCCGAAGCTCAGGTGGTTGAGGTCAGCACTGTTCAGGCTGAGCTGTTGCGTGATTACAATATTAATCTGGGCTTTGCCCAAGCCAGTTTGGAAACAGGCTTGGCTTCTAAGGATTTAGCCAAGGCTTATGACCAGGCCACTGATTTTTTGTCAGCCAATTTGAACAGCTTAGCTGTATATAAAGATAACCGGTCAGTTTACCGGGCTGCTTTGAATTTGACCGATAAAGTATCATCCCGCGCTCTAGCTTTATTGGTTTCGCAGCACGGTACAGAGAAGAATGGCGTGGGTGAGGATGATGTGGCTCTGCGCTTAGCTAGCGAGATCGCCAAAATGGAAGCTAAATTGGAAGGTGTGGATGTCAAGGTAAAAGAATTTCCTTCTTCTAAGCCAGCCCCTCGTATAGTTTTAGAAAAAGAAGCTGCCGTAGTGCCAGTGGCAGAAGCCCAAGCCTTAGCTAAGGCTAATTTAACTGAGGCTAAAGAATTGAGTGCCCGTAAGGAATTTAGTTTGGCTTTGGAAAAGGGTCAGGCGAGTGAGGATCTCACAGCCAAGAGCGAGGCAGCGGTTACTGAAGAAGAGATTGTGCCCGCAGAAGCTACTGAAGAGGCAGCGGTCACTGAAGAAGAAACTAAGGAAGGTGAAGTGAAGGGTGAAAACACAGAGCAGGCCGCACCTGAAACAGAGACCAAAACAGATGAAGCTGCGCCCCAAGCCGAAGCTGGCGGAGCGGGCGAAACCTTGCCCAATAACAATCTTGAATAAGGTTGAGCTCCCGGGTTCTTAGCTAAATCATTTAGCTGCGAACCCGGGGTCTTGCGACCCCCCATCTCGTTCTTTAAGAGAAAATTAAGTAGAGCCGAGTGATCGGCCTGAAAGCTTAATAAATAGCTAGCCATAATTACTACTTGTATTCTTTTGGTGTGTTCGTTCTCTGTCTGGCTGGGTTTAACCCGTTCCTCTTCGCTTGTCTGCCAGTAGGCGGCTTGACGTTGAGATAAGGTTGGATTGATTTGTAGGCAGATTAGTCTGCAGATCTGTTCTCCACCCATGGGCGGCTTGATTAAGAATCGAATGCTGCTCAAAGGCAATCATCAGTAGTGTTAGTTGGTTAGTTATGACAAGTTTTTGACCGAGCTTGCTCCAATCTACTTAAACTTTTAAAGGTAAGATGCTGGATAATCCTCCCCCTTAAAAGGTCGAGTCGTCCTGACGGGCTAACTGTCAGGGAACGATGAGGATGAGTTCCGTTGTTAAAAACGCGAGAATATTTTTTCACGAGTTCCTGCTCGATGGGCCGCTAGTGGCCCCTACAGGGCCAGAACTAGTGGCAATTCTCGTATAAAAAGGATAATTATAAATGTCTAATTTAAGAAAGCTTTTCTTCGTCGCAGTATCCGTCATGACAGTCTTCGGCGTGGTCGGCTTTGTACCAGCTGGTGCAAAAGCGGCCGTAGCCGGTGACCTCATCAAGATGGCCGGCAATAGCGCCGTGTACTACTTCGATGGATCAAAGCGTTATGTCTTCCCTCAGGAGAATGTGTACAAATCATGGTACAAGGATTTCTCCGGAGTCCAGACAATCTCACAGAGTGAATTACAGTCCTACCCAATTGGTGGCAACGTCACCATGCGCCCAGGTACTTGGATGGTAAAGATTACCACCGATCCTAAGGTGTATGCTGTTACCCCAGGTGGAGTTCTCCACTGGGTTGATAGTGAATCCAGGGCTGTAGCACTTTGGGGTGCCAACTGGAACAAGATGATTGTGGACGTCAGCGATGCCTTCTTTGTGAACTACACAACCGGCACTGCTTTGTCTTCCAACACTCACCCAGATGGCGCTGTTATTAAGCGCGGTTCACAGTATTACTATGTAATGGGTGGCAATGAGCGACCATTTGCATCTGAGGCAGCTTTGGCAGCCAACATGATCAATACCGCTTTTGCCGTGGAAACCACTATGGATTACCCAGATGGTTCTTCCATCACGGGTGCTGAGACAGCTATTACAAATGTAGCTGGCTCATCTTCCACTACTGGTACTTCAGCTGCTGGTTTGACCGTAGCTGGTGGTACTATGACCGCCTCAGCCAGTTTGCCTAAGGGTGCTAACGCAGTTAAGGTTGGTTCTTGGAACTTTACTGCTGGCCCAGAAGGCGCAGTAACACTTAATAGCGTTACCTTTAAGCGCACTGGTGTTGGTACAACCTCTGATGTTGGTGCTTTCTATCTTTATGATGGTGCCAATCGCTTAACCAGCGGTCGTACCTTCAATACCTCAACCAATGAGGTTTCAATGACTTTGAACTTGAATATTCCAGCAGGTTCAACCAAGACTCTTACCGGCGTTGTGAATATCGCCACTGGCGCTAACGCAGGTGATGAGCATGTATTTGGTATCGAAGCAGCTTCAGCTGTTTCTACCAATGCCGCTTCAGTTAATGGTGTATTCCCCATTAACTCCAATAAGCACTCTATCGCTGGCGCTACAGCCGGAACCCTCGCCATTATGAAGAATGGTTCTTTGACTGCAGCTCGCGTAGGCGACAAGGGAGCTAAGGTAGCTGAATTCCAAATTTCAGCCACTTCTGAGGATGCTTATGTAAGTCAGGTAACCCTGACCCAGGGCGGCAACATTTCCGATTCAGCTTTGAGCAATTTCCAGCTCAAGCAGAGCGGTACTTTGGTTGCCTCAGCCTCTGCTATTGCAGCCAATGACAGATTAGACTTGGTCTTCAGCCCAGCCTTCTTTGTTGAGCGCGGCAATAACCGTGTCTTTGAGCTGTACGCCGATCTCGGTGGCAGGCCAAATGATACTTATGGTTTCTACGTAGAGGATGTAGCTGATGTGCAGGCTATGGGTGGTACTTTTGGCGTAGGCATGACCTCCTCCATCAATGCCAACTTTGATGCCTTCTCTGATACTGGTATTAGCCAGACCTTGCAAGGCGGTGCTTTCACTATCAGCTTTGACGGCCCATCTTCTGCCAATATCTCCAACTCTGCTGAAGACATGGTGATTTGGAAGGGCACTATTTACAGTGCTAATGAAGTTGAGGTACGCAATTGGCGCTTTGGTATTCAGGATTTGACTGCTGCCAACCCAGATCTCTGCGATTCAGCTGGTTCTTGTGCTATTCAGGATGTAAAACTTTGGAACCTCAATAACAATACTGTTATTGGTGGTCCATTTGAGTTCACCCCAGCTGCTGGTTTAGGTGATGGTGCTCCATCATACTTCACTTTCACAGATGACTATGTTTTCAATGCAGGTTCGACTACCAGCATCGGCTTGTCAGTTGATGTTGAAGGTACTCCAGCATCTAGCACATTGTCATTGCAAGCTCGTATGGGTGATGGCACCAACTCCTTCACCTCTAACGACATCAAACACACTGGTTCAAATACCTACCTCACGCTTGGTACGGATATCACTCCTTCCAGCGAAATCGTAGGTACTACCCAGACCGTGGTCGCTGGTGGTTTGACAGTAACTGCTGCTCCATCACCAACCGACAACACAATGATCAGGGGTGCCAGCAATTACACTGCTGCAGCCTATAACTTTGCCGCCGGTTCTGGTAGCTCAGTTAAGGTTAATAGTGTAGCTGTGACTGCTTCTATGGACACTGGTGATGACTTTGATTACAGCGATAGCATTACCATCAATAACTTGCTACTTTCAGCTAAGTTGATGGACGGTGCTACTCAGGTTGGTGCTACTAAGAGCTTTATCTCTGGCGTAGCTACTTTTGATAACCTGAACTGGACTCTCACTGCCTCCCAGACCAAGAATTTGGCTGTAGTTATTACTACTAACAGCGCTTACGCTCTCGCAGGCGGTAATGATGACCTTTTGAGGTTCTCCTTAGCTGCTGGTGCAGTTGTTTCAGTAGATGCCAATGGTAATTCACTTGGTACTATTCCTGGCGCAGCTGTTAACCAAGCTGGTGATGCCACAGATATCATCACTACTGTGAAGTCTTCAGGTTCATTGACTGCTTCTTTGGCTCCTACACCAACCAACCCAGCCGCTGGTTTACATGCTGGTGGTACAGCAGATAAGGTTGTAGCTGCTTTCAAATTTGAGGCTATTGATGATAGCTTTAATTTGAGGAAGTTCGCCTTGAATTCGTTTGTGTCTGGATCTGCAGCTAATACTTCAAATGATCGTGTAGCCAGCCTTAAGGTTCGCTACCCAACTCAGTCATCTGGTACTCAAACCCAGGTGGTTGGCCTTACCAACAACCCAACCTTGGTCGACATTAGCGCAATGCCAATGTACGTACCACAGAATGGCTCCGCCACTTTGGAGGTCTTGGTTGATTGGGCAACATTCAGTCTATTGAATGGTACTGAGGCTGAGAACTATGCTGTCAGTCTTGACTCAAATAACACAGCTACCAACAACCAGGCTACTGGTATTTCATCCAACCAGGATGATAACGATTGGGGTGCAGATGTAACTGGCAACCAGCAGAATGTGTACCGCACGGTACTCACAGCTGCTGCAGGTTCTGGTACACCAAACAGCACCACTCGTACTCGCGGTGCCTCTCAAAAGGTATTCAGTGCGAATATGTCTGCTACTTCTGGTAGCAACGCATTCTTCCGTGGTTCATTGAAGGCCGCTGATAGTGCAACAGATACATGGGTTGTAAATGGCGCCACCCCAACAGTTGGTGCTGATTCTACCTATAAGGTATCAGGCAGCTCTTCAATCAAGTTCACTGAGGATGGTTCAGCAGCTGTTAATGATGCTGCAGTTTATGACTTTGGTGCCAGCTCATTGTATGACACGACCAATGGTGCTAAGTATAATCGTGTAAGCTTCTGGCTTTACAGCGATGATGCCGCTGTTGCAGCCAATGATCTAGCTTTCTTCATTGACACCAATGCCGATCCGGCAGCTGGTACAGTGATGAACACCACTATTGGTGCTGCAACCCAGGATGTCTGGACATTCTATGATTTGGCTGTTTCTGGTTTAGCTGCAACCACAAACCAGTTTGCTGGTATTCGTATTGCCGCTAACGCTGCAACATATAACAGCGCAGACCTCTTCATTGATGACCTCCGTTTCTACAATGATTCTCTCACTGTAGATGTGGCTGGTGACTTAGGTACCGTAGCTACAACTAATGGTCTGTTAGCGTCTCTTAAGGACACTGGCGGCGCCACCCGTATGTATGGTGGCTACAGTGGTACTGCTACAGCTGGTACTGTTAAGTTGATCCCAGGCAATGGTGCTGATGTTGCAAGCGCAACTATTTACAGCCCTGTTGAAGTTTCATCTAGTACATTAGCTCTCGATCTCGAGATCAATACCACTACATTAGTTGCTTCAGCTGCTGATACACAAACACTTAGCGTGTCTGCTGACACTGGTGCTGTGAACTCAGCTGGTGACTTTGTTTGGTACGACAACAGTGCTTCAGCTGCCGGCAATGATATTGCAGGCTTCACTGTTATCAGCCCAGTCTCTAGCACCATTACCTTCTCCAACACCTACGACTAATCGTCGGTTAGTTGAAGTAATGGTTTAAAAGTTCTATCGCTGGCCTTAGGCCGACCTAGAACAAGAAAAGAGCCCCTCTCGGGGCTCTTTTCTGTTTGGTAACTATAGATTGCTTATTATTGCGTTATGTGTTAGGGTTAAGACTTGCAAGTTAGTTTTGTTGTGGAGATAAGTCGAGTTTCCTTAGATTAAACACACTTAGCAATTTACTTAG
>CAZRDN010000015.1:6244-8207 GCA_964598875.1 uncultured Gammaproteobacteria bacterium | reverse complement strand
TTGGCCGTGGTGCCAGGCAGTCCGGCGGATAAGGCCGGCTTGGTGGAGAACGATATCATTTTGGAGGTTGAGGGACAAAAGATAGATCAGGACCATTCTTTGGTGCGAGCTTTGTCGCGCTATGCCCCGGGCGACACCATTGCCCTGAAAGTTTACTCTAAGGGTGGGACTAAAGATGTGTCAGTTAAATTAGAAGAGTTTAAAGAGTGATTTGTAAATAGCAGCGCTCCCAGCTCTTTAGCTGGGAGCGCTGTTTTAGTTTGACCTGTTTGACCTGAGTGTTATGATTTAGACAAAATAAACGGAGGAAAAATGCCAGAAAACAAAAGATCATCAGAAAGCTTGATGAGCGAACAGGAAGCCGCGGAGTTAATTGAAAAAATTAATAATGACGAATTTGTTCGTCGTACCGCTGCTATTATCAGCGCCTTTGCTCCGCCCAACTTTGAGCTTAAAGAGTATCACGACCCGCCGCTGACTGAGGCTGAAAAGGAGCTTGATTCCTAAAACCAAAGAAAAGTTCTTCATGCACAGACCCTTAACCACTAAGGTTAAGGGTCATCTTTTATTTTTACTTTCAACCTAATGTCCGGCCGGACATTAGGTTGATTGAGGTGGGTTGGTGGTTAGGTAAAGCTTTTAACTGGAGATGATTATTTTAGTACCGACCTGCGCCCAGGTGTAAAGACGTTCCATGTTGTCGTAGCTCACGTTAACGCAACCATGACTCATGCGTGTACCGAAATTATTGTGCCACCAGGCGCCGTGTATGTAATAGGAAAAACCACTTCCCCAAGCAAAGCGTAAATTCCATTTAGTATCTGGATAATTATAATCCGGACCTCGGTAATGAACCACGTCGCGTTTGGTGATGACATCAAATTCTCCTTCAGGAGTAGGGGTCCTCGTCAGGCCGCTGGAAATTAGAAAAGTTTCCAAAGTCTTGCCACCAAAGGAATAAGTAAGTTCTTGGTTTTTTAAATTGACACTAATTAACTTTTCTAAGCGTGCCAGTGGTGAAGGGTTTAAAGGATCAAACCCAGCTCGCACTTCAGTACCGTCCAAATACTTATCGCCATCAGAATCTGGTTCCATCACGCCAGTACCCAGAGCAATTTCCCAAGCATCGGGTAAATAATCCTTATCGCTGTCCACTTCAGTCATTTTTTTATCAAAAAAGCGCGGGCTATAGCCGTGCTCAATTTCCTGTTTATCATTATAACCATCGCCGTCTGTATCAGCTAAATTTGGATCCGTAGCATAAACCTTTATCTCCTCATCATCCGTTAAGCCGTCATTGTCTGAATCCACAGCCGCCATAACGCTGCCGGCGTTTACAAGTAAACCGGTTATTAACAGACCAATATATAAAAAAACCTTAGACATTTTGTTTTTATATAGTGATTATAACAGATTTTTATAATTATTTCCAGCTTGACGTCATTATTTTTTAGTCATAAAGTACTAGCACTTAAAAATTAAAATAGTCATTTAATAACAAAATAGAAAGGACACTTAAATGTGTGGAATAATAGGATCTGTTGGCCAAGAAGAGGCCGTAGGCAAAGTAGTTGAAGGCCTTAGAAAATTATTATATCGAGGTTACGACTCAGCTGGAGTCAGTGGTATCATCGCCCCAGGTGTAATAAAAATTTATAAGCAAGTTTTACCTGAAGGTCAGTTTGATGGTTTTGCAGCCAAAGTAACAGAAGCTGATTTTCCAACCTCATGTACTAACGCTATTGGTCATACCCGTTGGGCTACCCATGGTGGAAAGACCGATATCAATGCTCATCCGCATAGTGACTCAACAGGTAAAATTTCCATTGTGCACAATGGTATGCTGGAAAATTGGCGTGGCTTGAAATCTATGCTAATTAATCAGGGATGTAAAATTGTTTCCGAGACTGATTCGGAACTCATTGCCCATTCGGACATCGCCATCACGCCGGTCGTCGGCCCC
>CAZRDN010000015.1:0-6234 GCA_964598875.1 uncultured Gammaproteobacteria bacterium | reverse complement strand
GCGATTTGAAGCAGGCTGTATCGGAGATGGTGCCGTTGTTAGTAGGAGCTTACGGAGTGTTAATACAACACGCGGATTACCCACAGCTTCTAATTGGCATTAGGCAAGGCAGTCCTTTGTCGTATGCTAAATTGAATAATGGTTCATTTATGGTTGCCTCAACTAGCGAGCCGTTATTAGGATTTACCGATCGCTATAAAAATTTACGGGATGGTGAGATTGTTCTAATCGATGGTCAGGAGGTGGAAGAATTATCTTTTCACTCTAATGAACCAACTAAAATTCTCATCCCCAGCCTGACTTTGGAAGGATCGCCAGAAGATATTGGTAAGGAAGGCTACGCCCATTTCATGCTTAAAGAAATAATGACTCAACCAGAAAGGTTGGTAGATGTTTTTCGTGGTCGAGTTTTTCCCGAAACTGGCCAAGTTAAACTCGGAGGTTTGGAAGCATCAGTATCTGCTAAACAAAAATTAATGCACGCCGAGCATTTTTTCTTTATTGGTTCAGGCACCTCTTACCATGCTTGTCTCATTGCTGCTAGGATGTTCAGGCAGCATCTTCATATTCATGCCGAAGCTAAACAAGCTTCCGAAGTGGTATTTGATGATATCTTATCCGGTTGTGACCCTAGAAAAACTGTTATTTTTGGTTTTTCACAAAGTGGCGAAACCAAGGATTTATTAGTTGCCCTAGAGCATCTCAAAACCAGGGATGTTTCTTTGGTGGCTGGTGTAGTGAATGTTGTGGGCTCGACTCTGGTCTCATTAACCGATAGTGCTGGTGTATATTTGCGCGTTGGTCCAGAGATTGGTGTGGCTTCAACCAAAGCCTTTTCTTCTCAAGTTCTAGTTGGAGCTATGATTACCATGTGGCTTAAGCAGTTAAAAGGAACGCCATCTCAACAGTTCATACATTTAGTAGAAGCTATTACCCAAATACCCCAACAACTCAAAGTAATACTTAAGCAAAGTGGTGATCTGATTATACTGGCTGAATATATCCAGAAGTTTTCCAGCCTAATGATATTAGGGCGTGGGTATCATTACTACACCGCCCTGGAAGGCGGCTTGAAAGTAGCTGAAGTAAGCTATATGGCGCGTGAAGTACAACCAGCTGGTGAAATGAAACATGGTCCGCTAGCCTTGGTAACTGAAGGTTATCCAGTAGTGATGGTGGCAACTCAAGATAAAAGTCGTTCGGCCATTCTGCAAAATATAAGCGAACTAAAAGCTCGCGGCGCCAGGGTGATAGGTTTAGTATCCAAAGGTGATGCGGAAATGGAGGAAATAGTTGATGATTCAATTATGATTCCAGAAGCGCCACCGGAGTTAGCTACTATATTAACTGGTACAGCTCTGCAACTATTAGCCTACCATTTGGGGGTGATTAGAGGCTGTAATGTGGACCAGCCTCGAAATTTAGCCAAGGCGGTAACGGTAGAATAGCCGCTGTAATTAAAACAAGCTGATCGTTATAACATTTGACGACCAGCTTTTTATTTTGTAGTTTAGTTTTATATGCAAGAAGCTGAATTAGTCAGAAACCTCCGAGCTTTGAAGACGCGGGTCCAAGAAGCCCGGAACTGGCTTTGACCCCGCTAAGTTGCAAGCTGACATTAAGACCTTAGAAAATGCCATGCAGCAGCCTGATTTTTGGGCTGACCAGGCAACGGCGCGCGACATTTCTACTCAGCACGATCAGCTGGCCAACGAACTGGCTGAGTTTTTAAGTTTGGAAAAAGAAATTAATGACACACTGGAATTAGCTTCGGCTGATCAAACCGATAAGGAAGTGAGCTTAAGGGAAGAGTTGGAGAAAATATATAATGAATTACTTAAACGTTTGACGGCCCTGGAATTCAGAAAACTTTTAGGCGGTGAATATGACGGAGTCAACGCCATGCTGGCTATCCATGCGGGGGCAGGTGGTACTGACGCTCAGGATTGGGCTGAGATGCTCAGGCGTATGTATGTGCGCTACAGCGAGAGTATGGCTTGGCAGGTGGAGATCTTGGACGAATCGCGCGGCGGGGAAGCTGGCATAAAATCCAGTTTGCTTAAGATAAGCGGGCACCGCGCTTATGGTTATTTAAAGAATGAGGCCGGAGTACATCGCTTAGTGCGCATCTCGCCGTTTGATGCTGAGAAAATGAGACATACCAGTTTTGCTCTGGTGGAGGTCTTACCGGAATTGCCCGAGGTGGCGCAGGTTGAGATTGAGCCAAATGATTTGCGCATTGATACTTTTATGTCCGGCGGCCACGGTGGCCAAAGCGTAAACACGACTTATTCAGCGGTCAGGATAGTCCATATGCCTACAGGCATTACCGTAACTTGTCAGAACGAACGTTCCCAAACACAGAACAAAGAGCAGGCTATGAAATATTTACGTGCTAAATTGTGGCAATTGGCCTGGGGTAAGCAGCAAGAGAAGAAAAAAGAACTAAGAGGGGAGTATCGTGAGGCGGCCTGGGGTAATCAGGCGCGTTCTTATGTCCTGCATCCGTACCAGATGGTCAAGGACCACCGTACAGAATATGAGGAGTCAGATCCGCAAAAAGTTTTGGATGGAGAATTAAATGGTTTTATTGAGGCTAGACTAAAGCAATTAGCCGGCTCTGATAAGTAATCTATGGAGCAGGCTGGTGTAAAAATTCTGCCGCCGCTCCATCCAACTATAGTTTGGCGAACCGTTTGTTTAGGCTTACTTGTTGGTTTTGTAATTGGTTTTTGGCTAGAAATTATTTGGTGGGTATCAGCTGTTGCCTTTTTGGCAGTGGTGGTATTAGTTTGGCGCCGGACCATACCGATACTACTTGGTATTTTTTTATTTGGTTTACTGGGCGCTTTGAGTCGCGGTAACGGTTTAGTGCCTGCGCCGCCCGAGAACAGTTATTTGGGAGAGCAGCGCTTAACAGCTCAGGTAGTTGCCTTACCTCGTTTAACAGAAAGAACCCGTCGTTATGTGGTAGCGCCAGTGAATACCAGTGATGATTTTCGTATCTTAGTGGTTTCATCACCTTGGCCCGAGTATTCATTTGGCGATGTGTTGTTGCTTGATTGTCCTAATATGGAAATAATTGATTTTAAAGCTTACAACCATCGCGGTTGGTGGCGCGAATGCGCTTTCCCGCGAATAGAATTACTTGGTCAGAACAGGCAGAGCCTTCGTTACTGGTTGTATAATCTGCGCCAGCAAGCAGGCAGTCGTTTACGCAGTCTAACACCTGAACCATATGCCACTTTAGCAACCGGTATGATATGGGGCGATGACAGTGGGTTACCCACAGAACTAGTTACAGATTTCAGGCGCACAGGTACTTCCCATCTTTTAGCCGTATCAGGTTTTAATGTTATGGTTTTGACCAAGGTTCTTTTTTGGCTATTTATTTCCCTGGGTTTATGGCGCCGTCAGGCTAGTCTGGCTGTTTTAGTGGCGGTGGGTTTATTCATAGTATTTTGCGGTGGTGAGCCATCAGTAGTGCGAGCCGGAGTGATGGGCTCGGTCCTGTTGGTGGGAAATTTATTAGCCAGACGGGCTAATAATTTTAATTTGTTGGCCGGTACGGCCGCAGGCATGCTTTTGATCTCACCCCAGTTAGTAGCTGATCTTGGTTGGCAACTGTCTTTTGCCGCTATGGTGGGCCTGGCTTATTTATCGCCCTTGCTAATTAAAAAATTTATTTGGTTGCCTCAAGTCATGGGTTTAAGGCAGGTAGCTGCTGAAACCCTGGCGGCGGCCTTGGTGACCACTCCGATAATATTAGTGCGGATTTCAGAAGTATCTGCTGTTACGCCCTTGGTCAATTTACTAGTGGCGCCGGTAGCGGCCTTGGTCTACTGTTTTGGTCTAAGTGCCCTGGTGTTGAGTTCTATAAGTTTTACTTTGGCATTAGTGCCAGTTTGGTTTTTGTCAGCTACGCTTTTTTATTTGACCACAGTAGTCAGTTGGTTTGCTGTTCTGCCGGGGGCAGCAGTTGGTGCTGGGTTTATTACTTGGTTTAGTTTGGCCGCGGTTTATTTACTATTGGCTTGGTGGTTAGTCAGGCAGGATTCGCCCAGTACTCTTAAACGAAAGACAATATGAAGAAGGCTATATTATTAGTGGCGGCGGTATTGATAGTAGGGGGTTCTTTTTGGTTTGCGGCCGTTCAGGGTAAGGGGCTTTTGGTGGTGACTTTTTTGGATGTTGGCCAAGGTGATGCTGCTATAATCAGAACTCCGACGGAAGAAACTATTTTAATTGATGGTGGGCCAGACAGGACCGTTCTGACCAAATTAGCCAAATATATACCTTGGACCGAACGGACGATTGATTTGGTGGTAGTGTCGCATCCGCACGCTGATCATTTAACCGGTTTGAATTATGTGCTGGAGAGATATAAGGTACGTCACGTGCTGATGACCGACGCGGTACACACTACGCCGGAGTATTTACGTTTTTTGGAATTATTAAAAGAAAAGAATATTCCAATCACCTTAGCTGTCACTGGCCGGAAGTTTGAATTCGGTCAGGGGGTGAGTTTGGAAGTTATTTGGCCTAGGGAAAAATTTGGCGGGCAAAGATTAACTGACCTGAACGATTCTTCACTTGTTAATAAAATAATTTATGGCACTAGTGTAGTACTTTTTACGGGGGATACGCCTCAAGAGAATGAGCAGGCGATCTTAACCACCGGTTTGGATATAAAGGCGCAGATCTTAAAAGTGTCTCATCAAGGCTCAAAAACCTCATCAACTAGCGAGTTTATTAAGGCAGTAGCGCCTGGGGCGGCCATTATCTCAGTGGGGCCTAATAGTTATGGTCATCCTCACGCTGAGGTGGTCTCCAGGTTAGAACAATTGGTGCCCTCAGTCTTAAGGACAGACCAGGAGGGTGATATCACTTTTATCAGCGACGGCCAAAATTTTAAGCGGTATCAACGTAATTTGATTTTTCCGTGGTTTGTGCTACCATAGCGAACGTCTATGCCTAAGACCAAAATCAAGATTTTAATAGTTGAGGACGACCAGACTTTGCGCGACATGTATAGCGCCAAGTTCCTGTCGGAGGGGTTTGAGGTCATTCAAGCGGATAACGGAGTGGACGGATTAGACCTGGCTAAAACCAAGAAGCCAGCGGCGATTTTACTAGATGTCATGATGCCGAAATTAGACGGTTTTGCCACCTTGAAAGAACTCAAAGCCGATAAGAATATGAAGAAGATACCAGTGGTGATGCTGACGAACCTAGGCCAAGACGAAGATATTAAAAAAGGCAAAGAGCTGGGCGCTGCCGATTATTTTGTAAAGGCAAATCAGACACCGTCAGAAATAGTCGATAAAGTAAAAGTATTAATTAAATAATTAGAATCACAGTATGTCCAATCATCCTCGCGAAGAGCGAACATTTTTAATGGTAAAACCCGATGGCGTAAAACGCGGGTTAACTGGTGAGATTATCCGCCGAGTAGAGCAGCGTGGTTTAAAAATTGTTGCCATTGCTATGTTCCAGCCGACCAAGTCACAAATTGACGATCATTATCCCAAAGATGAGGCTTGGATAGGGCGCTTGGGAGAAAAAACACTAAGCACATATGCTAAATACGGCTATGACGCAATGGCAGAGCTGGGAACAGATGATAAATTAGAGATTGGCAAGATGGTGCGCGAGTGGTTGATAAATTATATGACCTCAGCACCTTTGGTTAAAATGGTAGTTCAAGGCGTGCATGCGGTTGATATGATTCGTAAGTTGGCGGGCCCAACTATGCCGGCTATTGCTGAGATGGGTACTATCAGAGGTGATTATTCGGTTGATTCGGCAGCAGCTGCCAATAAAGATAAGCGAGCGGTTCATAATATCGTGCATGCGTCTGAAACCCCTCAGGAAGCAGAACATGAGATTGCTCATTGGTTTTCACCTGAGGAAATCCATAGTTATAAGAGAGCGGAAGAAGATTTGCAATTTTAAATCGGTACTTAACCACCCCGCGTTCGCGGGGTGGTTTTTATATGCTAATCTTATAATATGATAAGTCTGATAATACCTACTTTAAATGAGTCAGAAGTCTTGCGAAAAACTCTGGCTGGTTTAACTGACGAGCTTAAGAAAAAATGGCAGGTGGAAGTAATCGTGTCTGATGGCGGCAGTAAGGATAATACAGTCAGAATTGCTCGCGAGTTGGGTGCTACCATAGTTGAACCAAGGCCAGGCGATAAACAAACCATTGCTGGTGGGCGTAATGATGGC
>CAZRDN010000014.1:0-8983 GCA_964598875.1 uncultured Gammaproteobacteria bacterium | reverse complement strand
TATTAAAGCTTGGCTACCCAGACAGATTTATTTTTTTAGATGTTCATTCAGAACCAACTTTGGGATATTTTAATCCTTTAGTGTTCGATCATTTATACGGCAGTGCTAGCGCCGTGGAATACCTAAAGAATAGGCTTGCCGATGTTCCAAAAAATAAAATAGTTGTGGCCTCACCAGATAAAGGTGGCGGCCCTAGAGCAGAGGCTTATGCTAAAAGACTGGGCTTAAGTGATTATGTCTTATTCACTAAGTCTCGTGCTGGCTCAAATCGCATTGCCAAAAATTCAATTAAAATAATCGGCAATGTCAAAGGAAAATATATCATCTTCGTTGACGATATGATAGACACCGCCGGCACTATTGAAGCAGATGCTGCTGCTGCCAAAAAGGCTGGAGCAAAAGATATATATGTTTTTGCCACACACGGCATATTTAGCGGACCAGCCCTTGAACGATTAAATAAGGGAAATATAAAAGAAGTGATTGTAACTGATTCTATAGCACATTCAAAAGACAGACTTGATACTAAAAAGGTTAAAATCACCACTCTTTCTATAGCTCCCCTGCTGGCCAACGCAATCAGAAGATTAAATAGAGGCGAAGGTCTAAGCCCACTAATTATCTAACAAAAGAGAGCCTAATCTAAGGCTCTCTTAATTTTTATTAAAATCCAATGTATCTTACTTCTTCCTGTAGCTGTATACCAAATTTATCACGCACCTGCTGTTTGATAAAAGATATCATTTGTATAACATGCTCAGCAGTGCCACCGCCCACATTAATCAAGTAATTAGCATGGTCCTCCGAAACCTGAATACCACCAATAGTTTTGCCCTTCAGTCCCGCCTTATCTATGAGCCAGCTTGATGGTAGCTGACCACGATTGATGAATTCTTCTACTTTTTCCTCGCCAGCAAACTTTTTCCTAATCTCGTCAGCATCAGTCATTGGCGCGTTCATAAATATACAACCAGACGATGGCTTACTATAAGGCTGACCCTTACGCACGGCGATGAACTTCTTTATTAACTCCTGACTGGTCTTAACATCTCCTTTTTTGAGATTAAATTCCGCGCTTAAGATGATATCCTTATTCCTCTTAAAAACAGAATTACGATAAGAAAATTCGCACTCGGCTTTATTAAGCAACACCAATTTATCGTCGCGACATACGGTAACATTCAAAAGCCAATCACCTATGAAACCGTTGGCTACTTGGGGTACGCCGGCATTGCCATAAATAGCCCCGCCCACTGTACCAGGCACAGCCACTAAAGGCTCAAAGCCGCTTAACCCCTTGCTCACTGTCTGTTGCACTAAAAATCCCAAATTAACCCCAGCCTCAGCTGTTACCTTGGTGTCAGCTATACTCCATTGATTGTTCCTAGCTAAAACCACCAAACCATTAAATCCTTTATCGGAAACTAAAACATTAGAAGCGCCACCTAGCACTAACAAGGGTAAATTTAATTCGCTGCTCACTTGTACTGCCTTGATCAGATCAGCGCTGGTACGCGCCTCAAAGAAAAACTTGGCTGGACCGCCAATTTTAAAATTAGTATAGGGTGCTAATATCACCTTACTCTTAATATCCCCACCTAAATTATCTCTAAGTTGTCCTATAGTTATTGCCATAGACATAGTTAAGACTAGGGTAAAATTATACTTGTTAGCAACTAAGCATACTTATGGAACATACATTTTACAACACCTGATAATGGCTAAATTAAGCCAAAAATTAATTTAAAATGGCTAATCTTAGCTAATACCTGTTCCACAACCCTTGACAAAAAGCCCAACTTGCGCTATATTAAGATGTTATTTAAAAAATCCACACCAAATTTCCACCTGTAGTGCTTGCGGGCTGGAAACAACCAAAGGTGTTTATCTAGGTATCAGACAAGCACGAAATCCCAAGTATTGCAGTCGAATAAGCAAGTTATGGGTGATAAAGCTCGAATCTGGTATCTGGATAAACACCTTTTAAATTAGTACTTTTAAAAATATTTGTTTTTACTGACTAGGAGGGAGATAAGCGGTTTTGTACCGCTTATAACTGGTTCACACTAGTTACTAGCGGCATACATAATCGTCGGTACAATGGTCTTCGGACAAAGTTGTATCATGATCTCCTCCCGATCAGTAAAAACAAATTATAAACAAAAATAGGAAATAAAATGAAAACTCATGAATTACCAGATTATTACTGGTGGTTAGGAATTCTTTTATTCATAACGGTTATTCTCGGACTTTTGGTCGGAACAGTTGGTTTTCCGCCATCACAAGACAACTCCGTTCCATTATTTTTCCAAATCTGTTCAATCTTATTACTATGCTGCATATATGCATGGGCAATCATAATCCTTGTTTATACAAGGAAGCATATTATTGAATGGATAGGATTAACACCTAAGGTGTCAAAATTAATATATCTATCTATATTAATACTGACGACCTTAATGTTCTTCAATCCAATAACCATAAACTTTGTAATACATTTCACATTCCTAGCTCTCTAATATAAAGCCCAACTTTCCACAAAAAATTAAAAAGTTGGGCTCCTTCCCAGGAACGTCACATAAGACTGACGTCTCTAGGAAGGAAAAATTATAAAAACAAAAATAGGAAATAAAATGAAAGCATTAACAAGTCTGATTGTTGTATTAATCTTATTCACTGCCAGCGAATTATCTGCCCAAATCCAGAAAAAGAATGAGATAGTTGTCCTCATATTTAACGATTTGGACTACTACACTGTAAGTGTTAAAGCTTACGGACCAGGTTATGATAAAACTGGAAAAGTTAATCGCGGCGCTATCTTCTTTCTAAGTGATATCAAAAAACAGACAACTAATAGAGCTGCCATAACCAGTCCAGAATGTTATCCAGTGATGATATTTGAATTCACTGACACATACAACAAAAGGACGGCTATCAAGAAGGTTAGACTGTCCTGTACTGAGGTAACAATAGTTACCTTAAAAGAAAAAGATTTTCAAAAATAAAAAATGGAGTAAAAAATGAAAACTGTTCTTAAAATATTGTTAGTGGCTTTTATAGCTACTTTTCTCATCGGCTGTGGTAGTTACTACCAAGTAGCCGGCGACTGGAGAGGGCCGGATATACATCTCCAGATAATAAATGCTTTGCCTCATGAATTAAACGACATAGTTATTAATGGGGTGAGCTTAAAAGAAAACTACCCTGACACCTCAGTCAATATTTCTGATTTTTCCCGTGGAGACTGGGATAATATCAAAATCGGTTGGGAGATGGTCCGAAGGTCAGCTCACGATTGGTTTGGTAGACGCAGTGATGGTAAACAAAAACTTCGAGTTCACCTAGAAGTAATTGGTTACTTTACAACCGCTGATGGAGAAACCATTATGCTTCTACCAAGAGGAGTTAGGCCAGATAAAATGATCCGGGCCGAGGAGGAAAAACCTTGTCTTATCGTCTTTGACAAGACAAGCTACAAACTATAGCAATTATGCCGGTTACTCACATAAGTAAGTAACCGGCCTTTTATTTTTCTATTAAAATTCACTGCCAGTTAAAAGCCCAAATTTTTCTATTAACTTGTCCCCTACTTGCCAAACATCACCTGCCCCCATAGTAAGTACCAAATCACTACGATTAACAGTCTCAGCTAAATAATCAGCTGCTTCGCTAATAGTGGGCTTATAAACGACTTTCGTGTGATTATGTTTAATCTCATTTACCAATTCAGCTGATGTTACTTCTCCTTTGCTTTCACGGGCTGAAGAATAAGTGTCAATTATTATAACCTCATCTGCTTCGCCAAAGCTCTGAGCGAACTCAGGTAATAACGCCTTAGTGCGACTGTAAGTGTGTGGCTGAAAAACTAATCTAATATGCTTATACGGATAAAAGGCTCGAGCGGCCTTTAGAGTAGCCCTGATCTCACCAGGATGATGAGCATAATCATCCACCACTGTGACTCCGTTTACCAATTTGCCTTTGTGTTCAAAGCGTCTGGCTGTGCCCTCAAACGAGGCCAGGCCAGTTCTAATAGCTTCTAAATCAACACCCAAACGCCTAGCACAGGCGATCACTGCCAAAGCATTGGCCACATTGTGTGAACCTATTAGTTTAAGCCAGAATTCACCCAAGTATTCCTCGCCATCAGTCGCGGAAAAATGCCACCGGCCTTCATCTAGCCACATCCTCACCATTATTAGATGCCCGTCACTCAAACCATAAGTCGTCAACTGCTCTGGGCTTAAGCCAGCCGCCGTTACTGCTTTTTTTACTACATCTGAATCATAATTGGCCACCACAAATCCGTCGCTTGGTACCTTTTTCAAAAAAGACACAAAAGTATTAAAGTACTCATCCGCTGTTGGGAAAAAATCAGGATGATCCCAATCAATACTTGTTAATATCAAGCCATGTACAGAATAGAGTTGTAATTTGTTCTGATACTCATCAGCCTCATAAACAAATAAATCACTGCTACCCACCAATGCGTTGCCAGCAAACTGCGCAACTGCTGAGCCAATAATAGCTGAAGGTGATAAATTGGCGGTTTTTAATACATGGGCCAGCATGGCGCTAACGGTGGTTTTGCCATGAGAACCACAAACGGCCACTGATCTATATTCATTAGTTAACTGACCTAAAGCTTCAGCATAGCTTAAGATCGGAATATTTTTATGCAAGGCCTCGGCCACTTCCACATGCCTCTCATCATAGGCGCTGGACCTAACGACCAAATCGATCTGTCTATCTAGATGCTTAACACTGAATCCCTGTGCACATTCAATGCCAGCCTGTGCCAATACCTTATCCGTAAAAAACTTTTCTTCAGTATCACTACCCCAAACCTCAGCCCCCCTACTTTTTAAAAGCTGAGCTAAGGCTGTCATACCTACACCCTTCAAACCAATAAAATATATTCTCCTGGCGTCTCCAAGTTTTATCATATTATGACTGATTTAACTGCTCATCTACCAAATCTGCGATTTTAAAAGCCCCCTTGATTGATATAGCCTCGTTAAGTTTTTGCCCCAACCTTTGACACATAGCCTTATTGGTTAATAACTGACTAACCGTAGCAAGCAACTTATGACTAGTCAATTCTTGCTGCCTGACCATTATAATAGCCTCTTTATCAGCAAAATATTGGGCATTATCCTCTTGGTGGCTTTGTGGGATAGGCACCACAATTGCTGGTTTATGAAGTGCACTTAATTCGGTTAAGGTGCCAAAACCAGCCCGAGTTATCACGATGTCAGCCGCAGCTAATAAATATATACTCTCATTTGTTAATGGTAATACCTTATAACCAGACATTGTTTCACCTGCCTCCTTACCAACACCAGTAACATGAACTACTTGGGCAAGCTTTATAAGATCGGCCTTAGACTCCAGTACTAAATCATTAAAAAATTTGGCACCTGTGCCACCACCCATCACCAATACGACCGGCCTGGTTGTATCCAGACCTAATTTATTCTTAGCTGAAATACTATCTGGTGGATTCAAAAAAATACTTCTAACTGGATTACCTGTTAACTGCGCGCCCTGCTTAGGAAAATCTTTTATCAATTCCGGCAAGGCAACTGTTACTTTTTTAGCAAATGGTCGTAAAAGTTTATTAGCTAAACCTAATCTTACGTCCTGTTGATGTACAAATATAGGAACGCTATATAAATAGGCTGCCCAGGCCACCGGTACAGCCACAAAAGAACCAGCCGTCAGTACACAATCAGG
Organism: uncultured Gammaproteobacteria bacterium; assembly: GCA_964598875.1. Lineage (GTDB taxonomy): Bacteria > Patescibacteriota > Patescibacteriia > Veblenbacterales > UBA10138 > UBA10138. Next base: position 3,247 of record CAZRDN010000014.1, on the reverse strand, counting down.
TTTACTACTACCTAAGTACCAAAGGGCCTGGCAGAAACCTGTCACTATGCGAGCCACATCTAATATGTTTTGCCCGCTAAAATATCGGCGCAATTTACCCGCCTCAATTGTTTTAAAATTAATATCAGTCGGCTCAATCAAGCTTTTCTCCGGACCATTTTTCGTACCCCACCATTCCACTACCGCCTCCGGATGGCGTTTTTTGATTTCTTCAATTATAGCAAGCAGGGGCGTGACTGATCCTAGGGTACCACCACCTACACAAAGTATCTTCATAACTCAGGAAATTTTAACTTGCTTAGATATATTGACTAAAATACCAGCAGCGGCCAGAGCTGTCACTAATGCAGTACCGCCAGCAGAGACAAATGGCAAGGGCACACCTGTTAAAGGAAGGATACCTAACATTGAAGCTATATTAATGCCCATTTGCCAACCAAGCCAACCAATAATGCCCGCGGCTAAAATCTTACCAAACATATCTGGCGCAAATCGCGCTATACGGAAAGCCCTGACAAACCACGAGGCTATTACCAGTAAAAATAAACAAGTAAATACAAAACCGATCTCTTCGGCAATGATTGCAAAAATAGAATCACCAGTAACCTCAGGTAGGTACAAATGTTTTTGCCGAGAATAGCCCAAACCCAAACCAAGCCAGCCACCAGAACCAACTGCTAATAAAGCCTGATTTATATGATAACCGATACCTTGCGGATCTAACTCAGGATGTAAGAAAACGGTTAATCTGGCAGCCCGATAAGGCGCGATCTTAACTAATAACCATAAAAGCCCGGCTCCTATAGCGCCTAAGCTAAATAAATGACTTAAACGTGCACCAGCCACATAAAAAGCCACTACGGAACTGACAGCGATTACGGTGGTTGTACCCAAATCTGGCTCCAGTATTATAAGCCCCATAACCAGAGCTGCAGTTAGGGTAAAAGGTACAAACCCCTGCTTGAAATCTCTCACCAATTCACCCTTGCTTTCCAGCCAAGCAGCTAAATAAATAATGAAGCCTAATTTTACGAATTCACTTGGTTGGATGGTAGTAAAGCCTAAATTAAGCCAACGACGGGCTCCGCCTGAACCAAAGCCAACACCAGGGAAAAATACCAGCACCAAGATAACCAAACAAAATATAAGTGCTGGCAGCGCGAAGATTTTTAGTTTTTGATACGGGAAAATACTGAAAAACCAAAATAAAACTATACCAGGTAATACACCGAATACTAGCTGGCGTTTCAAATAATAATAACTATCTTGGTGGTCTTGAAAACCTATTACCGAAGAAGCTGACGACAAAAACAACAAACCCAAGGCCAACATTATCAAAGTCAAACCAATAAAGGCGTAATCTGGTTTAGAGGCACGGTAATTATTAGGTGATGATAATCTTTTAAATACCCCCATACTAATTAACTTAATGATTTGACTGCTTGCTTGAATTTTTCGCCTCTATCAAACTCATGTAAGAATAAGCCAAAGCTGGCTGCCCCCGGGGATAAAAGCACCACAGCGCCAGGCGCGGCCAGCTGTTTAGCAAGTCTGACGGCCTGATTCATAGTAAGGGCTAATAATTGTTCTTTATAACCCTTAAGGGCTTGCTGCAGTTTAACTGTGGCTGTACCTGGTAATAATATAACTTTCACAGCTTGATGTCGGATAGTTCTGGCCATACTATCATAAAGCAATTTTTTGTCCGTGCCGCCAGCAATAAGAACAATAGGCTTATCAGTAAATGATCTAAGAGCGGCTATGGCGGCATCAGGCGAAGTTGAAGTAGTATCATTGTAATAGACTACCTTATTAATTTTTCTTACAAATTCTAATCTGTCATGCAGGCCCTTAAATTTTTTAACGGCTGCTCTGATCTTGCCCACCCCCATACCTAATGTTAAGCCAGCTGTGCTCGCCGCTAAAACATTAGCCAAATTATGATCACCAACTACTGAAATGTCATCTCTACTAAAAATAAATTTGGTTTTATCACCATCACGCCAATAAACCCTGCCTGATTGCGCATAGCAACCCCTGACTACTTTTTTCCTCTGAGAAAACCAGTACACCTTGGCTTTAGCTTGCCGAGAAAAATTCCTAGTCACGACATTGTCATAATTCAATACCAAAACATCATCATATTTTTGTCCTCTAAAAATACTGGCCTTAGCTCGGGCATAAGCAGAAAAATTACGGTAGCGATTTAAATGGTCCGGCAGTACATTGGTGACAATCGCTGCTGGTATACGTAAGTTATATTTACCTACCATCTCTAATTGCCAGCTTGATAATTCCAGCACAACTGTTGAACTATCGTTTAATTTATCCAGTACATCAAATAGCAGGGTATCGCGAATATTGCCCGCCACGACAGTATGACCGACTTTACTCCTCATGATTTGTCCTAAAAGGCTGACGGTGGTGGATTTACCCCGCGTACCTGTAACAGCGACTATCTTTTTAGTGGGACAGAGCTTTAAAAAAAGACTGGCTTCATTCTCAATAGCTATGCCTCTTTTTTTAGCTTGATTTAAAAAAACATTTTCCTCCGGCACACCAGGATTTTGTATAACAAGATCACAATTCTCAAGCAAACTTACAGGATGTTTGCCTAGCACATAAGTTATAGGTAGTCCCTTAAGTTGTTTTAAGCTAGAAGCCAGTTGATCCTTAGTTTTTATATCTGTCACTGTAACTTTGGCTTTATTTTTTACTAACCACTTTGTTACCGCCACACCACCGCCATGTAGACCTAAGCCCAAAACTACTATGCGCCGGCCAGTAAATAATGGCTTAGCCATAGCTCACTAAAGACCCTTATCAATTAAAGCCACTATTAAACCAGCTACGCCAGTGACCGCCGAAATAACCCAAAAACGCATGACTATTTTAGGCTCCGGCCAGCCAATAGCTTCCAGATGGTGGTGCAGTGGCGCTGATAAAAATACTTTTTTACCCCTAAATCTTTTGGATAAAACCTGAATAATCACTGACAACGATTCCAATACAAATAAAAATCCTATGATTGGCAAAATCAAAATACTATTAGTCAGCATAGCCACTATACCTAAAGTAACGCCTAAGGCCATGGCCCCGGTATCCCCCATGAAAAATCTAGCAGGATTTATATTGAACCACAAAAAGGCCAATAAGCTGCCGGCGATAACTCCACAAAAACTGGCTAGATCATATTTACCCTGAAGGAAGGCTATGGCGCCGTAAGCAGCAAAAGCAGTCAATAAGG
>CAZRDN010000013.1:294-8995 GCA_964598875.1 uncultured Gammaproteobacteria bacterium | reverse complement strand
GATAACTGCCAAGGCGGCTGGCAGAGGATTTAGATCGTTACTAATCCCCTTGAGGCTGGTGACTACAATCATAACTACAGACCAGATTAACCCTAGAGAAAATTTCCACAAATACACCAGCTTATAATTTGGTGTCATACTGAACTCTGTTATCATGTTAAGCTCCTTTTGTTTGTTTTTGTTAATTAATTTATTTTCTGTTTAATAAACTAGACTACACTATTATCGACCAAGTGTCAACCATACCTCTTGCGCTATACTTAACTTAGTATATGCATTCAATCTTACAGAGACAACTTAAGAACCTACCCACTAAACCTGGCATTTATGAATTTTTTGATGCTAAAAACAAGCTGCTTTATGTGGGTAAGGCCAAATCGCTAAAGCCAAGGGTGCTATCCTATTTCCATAAAAATGCTGATCTATCTCCAGCCAAACAACTCATGGTCAGGCAAATCCACCATGTTCAAACTACAGAGGTCACCAACGAAACCGAGGCTTTGCTGCTGGAGCGCACACTAATAAAGCAGCATCAACCGTCTTTTAATATTGACCTAAGGGACGATAAAAGCTGGCTTTATATCGCCATAGACTACCGCCAAAAATATCCAGCCGTAGAACTAGTCCGTCGCCCTACCACAACCAAACAAATTAAACTCTTTGGGCCTTATGTGGCTGCCAGCTCCATACGTTCACTGTTTCCATTTTTCAAAAAAACACTAGGCCTAAAAACCTGTTCTCAACCAGCTGACAAGCCCTGCTTCCAAGCGGAACTGGGGCGGTGTCTGGGGCATGACATGCAAAGATCAAGCCACTCACTCTACCTAAAACAATTGAAATATTTTGAACAACTCCTAAAAGGCAATGTCAGGGAAGTAACTGAGTTGATAAACAAGGAAATGATGCTGTCAGCCCATAATAAAGATTTTGAAAAAGCGGCCAGACTACGCGATCAGTTAAAAGCCTTAGCCCGCCTTAAAGCAAAGCAAAGTGTGGTCAGCGCTCAAAAAGAGTCTTTTGATTGTTATGGTCTGGCGCGCTCCAGCCAGCAGGCAGCCATTGCTCGCTTACCTATTAGAAAAGGCGTCTTGCTTGAATCAGATAGATTTTTACTAGATAGAACTAGGGGCCTGAGCAATGAAGAAATCATCGCGGGCTTCTTGGAGCAATTTGTAGCTGAAGCGACTGATCTACCAAAGAAACTATTCTTACCAGTGAAGCTTAAAAACCTACCCTCTAATAAATTTACCTTGGCTGTACCACAAAGAGGTAAAAAATCACAACTGCTTAAGCTGGCCAATAAAGCGGCTGAATCACATCTAAGCCAAAGCGTGGCAAGCTGGCAACGCCAAGAAGTGCGCGCCAAAGAAGGTCTTAAACAACTGAAACAATACCTTGGTCTCACCAAAGAACCAAAAAGAATCGAGGGTTACGATATTTCCAATATCCAAGGCAAGGAAGCCGTTGGTTCTATGGTGGTACTGACAAATGGCCTACCTGACACTAAAAGCTATCGCAAGTTCCGCATCCAAGCACCAGCACAACCTAATGACGTAAAAATGATGGCGGAAGTATTATTTAGAAGATTCACTAAAAATAAAGACTGGCCAAAACCTGATTTGGTGATGCTTGACGGTGGCAAAGGACAACTATCAACTATCATGAAAGTCTTTAAAGCTGGGAATGTAAAAATCCCTTTGGTAGCCTTAGCTAAGCAAGAAGAATTGCTTTTCCTACCCAACAAAAAAGAACCCATCAAGTTGGGGGCTGATGAGCCTGGGTTATTATTGCTGGAGGCCTTGCGTGATGAAGCGCACCGCTTTGGCATTACTTATTACCGTGCCCGACACCGTAAACAGGCTATAAAATCAGCTTGGGATGAGCTGCCTGGGGTGGGGCCAAAACTCAAGAAAAAATTAAAGAATGCCTTCGGTAGCATAAGATCACTGCACCAAGCTAAAGAGCAAGATATAGCTGAAATCACCGGCCAAGCCAAAGCGGCTGAAATTAAAAACTATTTAAGCTAGGCGCTAAAGCTTGACAAATCACTAAAACAGCTCTATATTAACTAGCTTCACTAAAACAAAAACCATCAAACCATAAGGAGAAACATGAAAAAATTACTTTTCGGGCTCAGTCTAGTAGCAATTGGCTATACTCTTGTACGGGTATATAAATCGCACAAAAAAATCAAAGTATCGGACATAGATGATACTTTTGAACAAAATCTTGGAGTAGGTGCCTAAAAAGTTTTTACCAGCCTCTGTTACTAATTAAACAGGGGCTTCCTTTTTTTATATAAACCTGGAGCCTACTTCTGACTTCACACAGTGGGGCGGCAATTCGGTAATAAACCGTGAGGGTAGCCCTGGACCCAAAGAACCAAACAAACGACGGTTAAAAGCATAAAGGCAATAAACCCGTTCGCGTGCGCGAGTTAAGCCTACATAAGCCAAGCGCCTTTCCTCATCTAATTCAGCTGGATCGTCAAAGGATGAAGCGTGCGGGAAAATCCCCTCTTCCATACCCACCATAAACACACTATCAAACTCCAGACCCTTAGCTGCATGAAAGGTCATCAGCGTGATACCGAGCTGATTGTTCTTATAGCCGTCCTGGTCTTGCCATAGGGCAATTTCCGCTAAAAAGCTGGCTAGGCTTTCTTGGCCTTTACCTGTCGCTCTTTCTTGCGCCACGGTTTTTAATTCCAAAACGTTTTCGTACCTGGCTTCACCATCTACTGTATTATCCAGTAATTCTTTGGCTAAACCGCTTTGTTTTAAAACTAAATCAATCATCTCCGAAACACTTGCTTTAGTGCTTTTATCTAATAAATCAGCAATTAAATCGGCAAAACTCACCAACAATTTACCACGACCACCACCGATACCACTTAACATACAGGCCGCTAGCGGCGTAATCATTTCAGCTTCGGCTTTTTGCAAAACCGTTTCAATTGTAGCCAAGCCTAAACCATTAGCTGTAGCTAAAAGGGCCCGCTTAAAGCTTAGGCCGTCGTAAGGATTAATTATCAACCGTAAATAGGCTAAGACATCTTTTATTTCTTTGCGTTCATAAAACCTAGTGCCACCGATCAGCTGATAAGGCAGACCCGCCTTCAAACATGCCTCTTCCAAGGCACGACTTTGAGCATTAGTGCGATAGAGCACTGCAAAACCTTTTAGATCACCACCCTTGCCTTGGTATTTATAAACCGACATCACCTCAGGCAATAAACCGTTATCAGCTTCTGGCTCATAACTTAATTCCTCTTCACCTTGAACCAGACGAACTATCTCGTTGATCACATACTGAGCTTCGGCATTCTCATCTTCCACCGCCACTATTTTCAATAATTCACCTTGCTTGTTGTCGGTCCATAAGGTTTTATCAGCCTTAAGCTCAGCTTTGGCCATAATAGTATTTGAGGCTTCGATTATAACCTTAGTAGAGCGATAATTCTGTTCTAGTTTTATAATCTTAGCATCGGTATAATCTTCATGAAAACGCAAGATGTTACCAAAATCAGCTCCGCGCCAAGAGTAAATCGACTGCCAATCATCACCTACTACACAAATATTCTTACGAGCGGAAGCTAAAAGCCTTGTCCATACATATTGTGCGCGATTCACATCCTGGTACTCATCAATCAACAAATAATGATAACGTTCTTGGTAAGCAGCTAACAGGCCAGAATCGCTCTGCCAAACCTCTACCATTTTCATAAGCAGGTCATCAAAATCAAACGCGCGGTCACGCTTTAATAATTTTTCATAGCGTGCGTAAATATCCGCCACCAAATTAGTAAAAACCGACTCCTCACATGAGTCAAGATAGTCTTCGGCTGTGATTAACTCAGACTTAGCGCGCGAAATAGCTGCCAAGACAGCCTTAGGGCTGACCAATTTCAAACCAGTCCCTTGTTCTTTCAGAGCCTCTTTAATTAAACTCAATTGATCATCTTGATCATAAATAGAAAAATTTGCTGGATAATCCAGCCTGATCGCTTCCTGTCGTAACCAGCGGGCGCTGATGGCATGAAAAGTTCCAACCAACGGCTGACTTTTCACTTTAGCTGTCAATAAATTTTGCACACGCTGTCTCATTTCTTTAGCTGCCTGGTTAGTGAAAGTCACTGCCAAAATCCTTTCGGGTGCCACCTGCGTTTCAGCTATCAAGTAAGCTAAGCGATGCACTAAGGTTTTGGTCTTACCACTACCCGCCCCAGCCAACACCAACACCGGCCCTTCGGTGGTGGTGACGGCCAATTTCTGCGGCTCGTTCAATCCAGCTAATAAATTGTCTTGAAAAAAGGACATTTAACTACATTATCAATTAAATAACTTATTATGACTAATTAAGCATTGACACAAACCTCTTGTTATGTTATGTTACTAAAGTCTTTACACATCTACTTGCTCAGACTATCATATTGTGATGGATATTGAACGTTATCTGCAAATTGCTCAGGTCACCGTTTCGGTGCTCTTGATTATTTCTATCCTACTACAAAACAGAGGGGCTGGTTTGGGTGGTATTTTTGGTGGCGAAGGAAATGTTTACCGCACTAAGCGTGGCGTGGAAAAAGGCCTGTTTATTAGTACTATTGTGTTCACTATCATCTTTTTCGGTTTAGCTATTTGGAATCTTTTAATCCCTTAACGCGTATCTTACAGTTTATGCGTCGCTGGTGGGATAAATTGGCTGACCATGTCACCAATTTTCTGCATCAGATATGGCGAATTTTTGGTAGCCTCCCACAGAGCAGAGTGGAGAATTCCCTGCGACCAGCTTTTGGTCCGATTTTGCCCAACCTGTCTCAATTAAGACTGCTGCCAAAAATCCTATCTGCCCAAGAAAAAAGGGCGGCGTTAAGCCTGATAATTTTGGTAGCCATAAGCGGTTTAGCCTTCGGTTGGAGATTATACGAGAAAAAAACATCACTGGTGGCGCAAGCAGGCGGAGAATACAGCGAAGGTGTGATAGGTAATCCTCATACCGCCAACCCGTTATTAGCCACCTCTGACGCGGATATAGACCTAGCTTTTTTAACTCATCGTGCTTTATTCCAAATAAATGAACAAGGCCAGATAATCAAAGATCTGGCAGATAACTGGGAGTTAAACGAAGATAAAAAAACGTACATTATAAAATTACACTCCGGACTACTTTGGTCTGACGGACAACAGTTAACGGCCAGTGATATTGTTTTCACATTTAATAGTATCAAACAAGCTAAGCTAAAAAGTCCGCTGGCGGCCAGCTTCCGCGACATTACCGTGGCCCAGGTGGACGAGCTTACTGTCAGCTTCACGCTGAAGGAACCTTATGCTCCCTTCTTATACGCCCTGACCGTTGGTCTGGTACCGGAACATATTTGGCAAAGAATACCTTATGAAAACTGGCTGCAGGCTGAGACTAACTTAAAACCCATAGGCTCAGGCCCTTGGCGTTTCAGCTCTCTAACACGGGATGGCCAAGGTAATGTACGAAATTACATATTGGAGCCCAATCCTTTTTACGCAGATTCATCAGCTTACTTTAAAAAAATAAGCCTGCGCTTTTATCCTGACACTATCAGCGCACTAGAAGCCTTGCGCCAAGGGAGTATAGACGGCTTAGGTGATTTATCTGCCCAGGCTAGGGCCAGTCTAAATCCGCGTAGGTTTATCATTCATAATATTACCCTACCTCAATATACAGCCATCTTTTATAATCCAAATGCCAACAACTTACTGAAAGATGCCGCTATCAGACAAGGCTTAAGCTATGCCATCAATCGGCCAGCTCTTATTCAAGAAGCCTTATCGGGCCAAGCGCAACCAGCCACCGGGCCTTTTATCTTCGGCGAGGTGAAAGCCCGCACTTCTGCCCAAGCTATATCGTACGACCCGACCAAAACTATTCAACTATTTGAAGCAGCTGGCTTTAAACGTAATGCCGCTGACGGACTGCTACTGAAAGACAATTCTCCTTTGGAAATTACCCTGACCCTTGCCGATAATGACGAACAGCTCCTGGTAGCTAACGAGATTAAAAAACAATGGGAAGAGGTTGGTGTCAAAGTAAACCTGCAGCCAGTATCCACCCTGTTCCTGCAAAGCGAGGTCATTAACCCTAGAAATTATCAGGCGTTGCTAATTAGCGAGGTGGTTGGGCTTGATCCGGACCCGTACCCTTTTTGGCATTCTTCTCAAGTCGCTTCTCCTGGGTTAAATTTAGCCCAGTTCCAAAATCATGACGCCGATGAATTGCTGGTTGAAGCCCGGCAAACCTTTAATGAAGAGGAGCGCATTGCCAAATACGTTAGTTTTCAAAATATTCTAAGGCAACAAAGTCCTGCTACCTTTCTCTATAGCCTGAATTACAGTTATGCCCAGAGCTACTCCATTAAAGGCTTCAGCCGATCTGTTATGGGACAACCGGCCGAAAGATTCTTAGACGCCAATCGCTGGTACCGTAAGGTTAGCCGGAGCTGGAACGATTAAATTAGGGCAAGTGGGCTGAATACGAGTTCACACAGTATTCAGCGGGCAGTAAAAAACTGCCCGGGCCGACAATTGACCACCACTTTTTGTTCGAGGCAACTGCCGAGAATATTAACAATTCGGGCAAGTGGCGGAACTGGCATACGCGCACGGTTCAGGGCCGTGTGACCGCAAGGTCGTGAGGGTTCAAATCCCTCCTTGCCCACCAAACTTAAATATCTCAAGCTATTAAATTTTTTGATTTGATAGTTATAAAAATTAATTAAATATGACAGCACAACAATTCTATAAATACAACCCGCGTCACCGACGTAATCACACTCGCTATCGTGATAATAAAACACAAGCGACCGGCCTGACGCCTACCCCAACTGCCGTACAAGGACAGGGCAAACTTAAAATCATCCCGCTTGGCGGCCAAGAAGAGGTCGGGCGCAATATGACCGTTTTTGAATATGATAATGACATTGTCATTCTTGATATGGGCTTACAATTCCCCGAGGAAGACATGCCAGGAGTGGATTATATTATCCCCGATGTCCGCTATCTTAAAGGCAAAGAACGCCATATCCGCGGAGTCATCTTGTCTCACGGACACCTTGATCACATCGGCGCAGTACCACACCTCCTACCACGTTTAGGCTGGCCTACGGTCTATGCTTCTCGCATGACCTTAGCTTTGGTAAGACGACGGCTTGAGGAAGCCAAACTACAACGCTACCTAAAAGCCTACGAAATTAAATCGGCCAACGAGACTTTGACCTTAGGTAAAATAAAAATTGGTTTCTTTGATGTAACCCACAGTATTATGGACGCCTTAGGCGTGGTCATCCAAACGCCGACTGCCAATGTAATCCATCCGGGCGACTGGCGCTATGATCTAAACCCCGTCACTGGTAAACCAACTGATTTTTCCCAATTGGCTCGCTGGCAGACCCACAGCACGCCTTCTATTTTAATGATGGAATCACTTGGTTCCACTAAGGAAGGCAGTCAAATCTCTGAACTGGAGATATTCCGCAATATCAAAGGCTTGCTAGAAAGAGCACCAGGACGTGTGATCATTGCCACCTTTGCTTCAATGGTGGAGCGCGTGGGTTGGCTTATCAATATTTCTGAACAGCTCGGCAAGAAAGTGGCGCTGGACGGCTATTCTATGAAAATGAACGTAGAAATTGCTAAAAAGATCGGCTACTTAAAATTCCAAAAGCAAACCTTGATAGACGTGAAAAAAATCCATGATTATCCCGACAATAAAGTGGTAGTAGTATGCACCGGAGCCCAGGGCGAAGACCGGGCCGTGCTTATGCGTATCGCCACTGGTGAGCATAAATCCATCAAGCTGAAGAAAAACGATACTATTGTTTTCTCCTCCTCGGTGATACCAGGTAATGAGCGCACTATTCAACGTCTGAAAGATAGCCTGTACCGACAATGCGACCATGTGGTCCATAAAGAAATCATGGACGTGCACGGCGGCGGCCATGCCCTCATTGAAGATATTAAACTGCTTATCCGCCAGGTCCGACCTAAATATCTCTTACCTGTTTACGCCAACCATTATCTATTACGCGAAGCGGGTAAAGTAGCGGCCTCTATCGGGTTCCCTCCGCAAAATATTCTGTACATGGATAATGGCAGTGTGGTGGAGGCTAGTCCAGGCGAGGTTAAACTGGCCCCGCAAAAAGTACCTATTGAATACGTCTTTGTTGATGGTTTGGGTGTAGGCGATGTTTCACATGTAGTCTTAAGGGACAGACAAATGCTAGCAGCTGACGGCATGCTAGTAGTAGTAGTTACCATGGATGGTAAATCCGGCAAATTAGTCGGTAGTCCCGATATTATTTCCCGCGGCTTTGTTTACATGAAAGATTCCAAAAAACTGATTGACGAGACGCGTCATAAGATAAAGGATATCTTAAACGGCTCTGATGTAAAAAAACTGGCTGATGAGGCCTTTATTAGAGATCGTATGAGGAACGAGCTGGGCCAATTCCTATTTCAGAAAACCGAACGTCGGCCTATGATATTGCCGGTGGTCATTGAGGTTTAAAAGAGCTAAAGTAAAAGATATGATACCAAAAGGTAAAATCATACTCTCAGGCATGCAGCCTACTGGTTCACTTCATCTTGGTAACTATCTGGGTGCTCTTAAAAATTGGTCGCTGCTACAAAGAGATAATCGCTGTTTTTTTGGAATCGTTGATCTCCAT
>CAZRDN010000013.1:0-284 GCA_964598875.1 uncultured Gammaproteobacteria bacterium | reverse complement strand
CCAATGGAGCTGCCGGCACTATTAAATTAATTGGCCATATATTTCATTGTTTCGGGGGTCGACCCAGAAAAAAGTGTGCTATTTGTGAAATCCCATGTGCGTGAGAATGCCGAACTTGCCTGGCTAATCAATACCATTACACCATTAGGTGAGCTGGAAAGGATGACCCAATATAAGGATAAGTCAGGGCAACACAGCCAAGCCTTAAATGCTGGCCTACTTAACTATCCTATCTTAATGGCCGCTGATATTCTGCTTTATCAACCTGATTTAGTACCGGTCGG
>CAZRDN010000012.1:0-9194 GCA_964598875.1 uncultured Gammaproteobacteria bacterium | reverse complement strand
TGTCGCTATTCTCTTTAGCTGTGGGTTGTTTGGCATTCTTGCTATTTTCTCAAGTAGCCCCACTAAAATCCAGCTTGATAGTAAGCTCTATGCTGATAAGTGTTGTATTTGCTAATGCTACTATTTATGTGGTTACCAAGTTGCTTAATGGCAACTGTTATAAAATTAGCAGGAGTAATATGCTATCGGTATTAGTTCAGACAGCCGTCATGGGCGGAGTATTATTTTTTTTGGGTTATTAAACACAAATTATTAAACACACAATTAGGAGTTAATATGATTCCAACAGAAATGACAGATATCCAAAAATGGAGAGGAGAAAACCTTTATCAACTGATGGATGACTGTCAGGCAACAGGTGTGTGGGATGGCAAAATAAGATGCGGCGTCCCAGCCACTCACCAAGAAAAGGAAAGCATGGTCAAATATTCTATCAGGCCGGAAGTTCAAGAGCAGTTAGTGCTTCAAAGGAGAGAGGGTGTATCAGTCGGCGTATTAGAAGCCCTTTAAATACAGGGCGAAATTTTATTCAAGGGTAGCCTGAAGCTGCCCTTTTTATTTTTATAGGCTTAGCCGTGCCCTATCTCTTGACCCATCTTGACAGCGGGTGTAGAATTAATCCGCTTTACGCGCATATGCTCAAAAAAGTTAGAAAACCCAAGAATAATGGCGATAGAGCCTCGGTTAAATCCGCCGGGGCCGTAAGTGTTTTAGCAACCGATAGTATTGTGATACGCGGTGCGCGCGTACATAATTTAAAGAATATTTCCTTGGATATTCCTCGGAATAAGTTAGTGGTTATCACCGGTCTTTCTGGTTCGGGTAAATCTTCTTTGGCTTTTGATACTATCTACGCTGAGGGGCAGCGGCGTTATATTGAATCACTCTCAGCTTATGCTCGACAGTTTTTAGGCATGATGGATAAGCCTGATGTGGATCAGATAGATGGGCTTTCCCCGGCAATTTCCATTGACCAAAAATCGACTTCGCATAACCCGCGCTCTACAGTAGGTACGGTGACGGAAATTTATGATTACATGCGTTTGCTTTATGCACGCATTGGTATACCACATTGTCCCAAGTGTGGCCGTGAAGTTACGCGGCAGTCAGTTGATCAGATCGTGCAAAGGCTATTGGCCTTGCCTCAAGGTACTGAAATCGCTTTACTGGCGCCTGTAGTAAGGGACCAAAAAGGTGAGCATAAAAATACTATTGCCGAGCTCAAGAAAGCGGGCTATGTTCGTTTGCGTTTTGATGGCAAACAGATGTCTATTGAAGAAGCTGAGGATATGAAAGTTGATAAGCAGAAAAAGCATACCATGGAGGTGATAGTCGACAGGCTTAGCATCAGTCAGGAAAGCGATGATGTCACCCGTTTGCACGATTCTTTGGAAACCGCCTTGGATTTGGGTGATGGTCTCATTACTGTAACCAGACAGGATAAGGGCGAAGATATGCTCTTCAGCGAACATTTTTCTTGTCCACACTGTCAGGTTGATCTGCCCAATATTGAGCCTAGAAGCTTTTCTTTCAATTCTCCTCACGGCGCTTGCCCGACTTGCACTGGCTTGGGTACTAGATTGGAGATAGACCCGGACTTGGTAGTTCCAAACAAGAAACTGTCCTTAGCCGAAGGTGCTATTCGTCCTTGGAGCCGCACCAGCGCTAATCAAACTTGGTATTATCGCATATTGGAGGCGGTGGCCCGTGAATATGGCTTTGTTTTGAATCAGCCAGTTGCCAAATTAACTTCGGCCCAGCTTAAATTAGTGCTTTATGGTACGGGCAGTAAAAATTACAATGTGAATGCTGGGGCTGGCGAAGGCGGTAAGGTGCGCGCTTTTTATACTACTTACGAGGGCGTGATTCCTAATTTGGAAAGGCGTTATCGTGAAACAGAATCAGATTATATGCGGGCCGAGATCGAGCGTTATATGCGTGTCTGGCCTTGTTCTGCTTGTCAGGGTAAGCGTTTAAAGCCCGAGGTGTTGGCAGTGACTGTGGCTAATAAGAATATTGCCGAGATTGTGGTGATGTCTATTTCCGAGGCTAGTGATTTTTTTGCCGAACTTTCTGGTAAACAAAAACTAACAGAGCGTGAAACCAAGATAGCTCAGGCCATCGTCAAGGAAATAAAAGAAAGGTTGTCTTTCTTATCCAATGTAGGTTTGGATTATCTGACTTTGGACAGGGCTGCGGCCACACTTTCAGGCGGTGAGGCTCAGCGTATCAGATTGGCCACACAGATCGGCTCATCACTAGTGGGGGTAATCTATATATTAGACGAGCCATCTATTGGTTTGCATCAGCGTGATAATGATAAATTAATCACCACGCTCAAGCGTCTGCGTGATCTAGGCAATACGGTTATTGTGGTGGAACATGACAGGGAAACTATGCTAGCAGCTGACGAATTAATCGATATCGGTCCTGGTGCTGGTAAGCATGGTGGTGAAGTGGTAGCTCAGGGTACACCCCAAGAAGTTGCTAAAATTAGAGATTCTTTAACTGGTAAGTATCTTTCTGAAGAGGTTTCTATCCCAACACCAACTAAAAGCAGAAAAGGTAATGGTAAGGCTATCACCATTCAAGGTGCGCAAGAATTCAATTTGAAGAATGTCACGGTGGATATTCCTTTGGGTAAATTTGTCTGCATCACCGGCGTTTCCGGTTCAGGTAAATCCACCCTTATGACCGATATTCTTTCCCGGGCCCTCGCGCAGCATTTTTATAATGCCAAAGATTTGCCTGGTAAACATAAGGCTATCAAAGGCCTGGAGCATATTGACAAGGTGATTACCATTGACCAATCGCCCATTGGTCGCACCCCGAGGAGTAATCCAGCAACTTATACTGGTGTGTTCACACCGATTCGCGATCTGTTCTCCCAGTTACCTGAAGCCAAGATCCGCGGCTATGATCCGGGCAGATTCTCTTTCAATGTTAAGGGTGGACGTTGTGAGGCTTGCGAAGGCGATGGTTTGGTGCGCATTGAAATGCATTTTTTGCCGGATGTTTATGTGGAGTGTGAAGAATGTCACGGCCGCAGGTACAATAGCCAAGCCTTGGAGATTCATTATAAGGGTAAGAATATTTCCGATGTTTTAGAAATGACCGCGGAAGAAGCTATGAACTTTTTTGAAAATGTACCGGCCATCCACCAAAAATTGAAGGTCTTATGCGATGTAGGTTTGGGCTATATCCATTTAGGGCAAAGTGCCACTACTTTGTCTGGCGGTGAGGCTCAGCGCATAAAACTGGCGACGGAATTATCACGCCGCTCCACTGGGCGCACGCTTTATATTTTGGATGAACCAACCACGGGGTTACATTTTGATGACGTCAAGCGCCTTTTAGCCGTGTTATCAGAGTTAGTAGACAGGGGGAATACCGTGTTGGTGATCGAGCATAATTTGGATGTTATCAAGTGTGCTGATTGGATAATCGACCTCGGGCCGGAAGGGGGTAATAAGGGCGGTGAGGTGGTGGCTCAAGGCACACCCCAGGAGGTAGCCAAGGCTAAGAGAAGCTACACTGGTGAGTGGTTGAAAAAGGTTTTGTAAGGATCGTTCCGGTTAGGCGGAGCGATTTTTATTTGTCAGATGGTACTGAGCAGGCGATAATATAGTTATGTTATGGTCGTCTGAAAAAATACAGTCAGGGCTTTTTTATCTGTTGGTGTTTTTATTGCCTTGGCAAACCAGGTACATTTTTTATGACCCGATATTAGCCGGGTACCCATGGGAGTATGGGCGTTTAGGTATATATAGTTGGGATATAATTTTGGTAGTTTTAGTTGTTTGGCTGTGGCCCAAATTAGTCCAAGAGTTTAAAAAACTGTGGCATACATCCAAGGCTTTTTATTTTTATTGGCTGCTGGTAAGTCTGGCCTTTTTGACTGGCGGTTGGGCTATAGAGCCAGTCTTAGTAACTTATTGGGGGTTGCGTTTGCTAGAAGGGGGCGCTGTTTGGCTGATAGTAAGAATTTTAAAACCCAGGTTGAATCTTATTTTTTGGGCTTTAGCTACAGCTGGTTTAGTACAGGCAGTTTGGGGTTGGTGGCAATTTTCTAACCAAACTATTTTAGCGAATAAATGGTTAGGTGTAGCTGCTCATCCTATCACCCAGGGTGGTACCTCGGTCTTACTTAATGAAGGTGGCCGTTGGTTACGCGCTTATGGCGGACAGGCCCATCCTAATATCTTAGGAGGATTTTTAACGATTACTTGCTTGGCTAGTGTTTGGCTATTTATGGCAGCCAAAAAAAGAGGGGAGCGCTATATCATAGCCGCAATTTATATAGCTCAGTTGATCGGTTTGTTCTTAACATTTTCTCGCGCAGCCTGGCTGGCATTATTTTTATCTTTGATAACAGCTTGTTGGCTTGCTAAAGATAATCGCAGGCTTAACCTAGTGGCTATATTTATAACCACAGTAGTTTTTGTAATTATGGGGACTGCTTTGTGGCAGCCTACTCGCGCCAGATTAATTGGGGCGTCAGCTAGTCAGCTGGAAAGGCAGGCCATAGAAGAAAGGGTTACTGGCTATGGAGAAAGTAAAAGTTTACTAACACAAGCCTGGTGGCGGGGGGTAGGCATGGGTAATTACACTAAGGCGGCATATTGGCACTCGCCTAATTTGCCAGGTTATGTATATCAACCGGTTCACAATATTTTTTTACTAGTTTTAACAGAGCTGGGTCTGGCTGGTTTAGTTTTTTGGCTATTATTCGTTTGGCAGCGTCTTTTAATTTCCCTAAAAAATTAATGATATTTTTAGTGCCCATCGGCCTTACCATATTCTTTGATCATTACTGGTGGACCTCAGCTTCCATGGGTTTGTTATTTTGGTTATTGCTTAGTTTGTCTGATATTTACGACACATAAAAGTTTAGGAATTTGCTATTGACTTTATTCAAAAAATGTGCTATAATTTGTTTAGAAAATAAACAAATATAGCCCTATTTAAGCTGGGATAATGAAATATTATCCTTCATTATCTTACGCCAGCCAATTAGCCTTTAGATTCAAGTAGATGAAGTTATTATTGCCGGGCATAAGCCCCGAATTATTGTCATCTTCCTACCAGTCTCAGGTTGAGATAAAGCTCCTGACCGCGGGGTCGGCTATTAGTGCACTTTTAGCAGGTAATAAATATTCATCAGATCAGGTAACAAAGCGCCCAGTGGCAGGGAGCTTTTTTAGTTTGTTTCGTAGGCCGCTAAAACCAAAATGGCAGCCCGTACTGGCAGCTTTTTTGATGTTGTCTTTAGTGGTTGCTAGTTTGATCTGGCCGAATAATTCACGGCCTTTGCTGGGCGCGACTTATACTTTTGTGCAAACCAGCTGGTCAGGCGGGGCGACCGGTAATACTGCGGTGCATCCTACTAATCAAACAGGCTGGAATCAGTATTCAACTACTTCCGGCGTAGTAAGTGTTCATGGCGGGGCTGATTTGGAATTACCATCAGCCAATTACACAGTGACTGATGATGGTACTTTGTCCACTACTGGTTCAGCTACCGGTGGCACTTTTGGCGCGGGGGCTAACTCGTCCACTTTAGTTAATGGGTCAGGCAGTGGGGCAAATGTTACTCTGAGCTCGGTGGTTGATGGCGGTACAAGCGTTGATGGCGGATTTGATCTGTCTTTGAACGGTTCGGCTGGCGGTTGTAGTGGTACTGGCATGAGTTGGGCAGGTAGTACTTGCACTATTGATACTTCAGTAAAAAGTACATTCAATTTTTCCAGTTTTATCATACCAACTTTAAAATATTTGCAAGTAACCGGCTCTTCAGCATTGACCATTAAAGTAAATGGCAACGCTACAATTGCCGAGAGTAGTCATATAAGTGTTGTTGGCGGTACGGCTACTAATGAGGAGCCAGCAGCAGGTGGTAATAATGGCGGCTCTGGTGGCCGTGGTGCCATTGGTGGTACTAGAAATGCACAACCTGGTACTAGCAATGGAGCAGGTAGCGCGGCACCATATGTGGCTTATCAGTATGGTGGTTCTGGTGGCGGTGCGGGTGCTGGTCATGGTGGTTCTGGCGGTTCTGGTGGTTCTGTTGATGCCCAGTATTCTCCAGCTGGTGGTTCATCCTATCTTAATAATACAGGTGGTTCTGGTGGTGGCGGTGGGGGGGGAACCGACAATGCTGGCGGAGGTTCCCATATAGGGGGTGGCGGTGGTGGCGGTGGCGGCGCAATCAATTTTTATGTTAACGGGAGTTTTGTAATGGAAGGTTATATTGACGCCAGAGGAGGTAATGGTGCTAACGGTGTGGCTTTTAATTACAGTGGTGGTGGGGGTGGTGGTTCAGGCGGTTTTGTATTGATTTATGCTAATGCGTTACTAAGAACTAATGCCAGCGGTAGCATATATGCAAATGGCGGTAATGGTGGCGATGGGACACCAGCTGGTTATGCAGGAGGTGGCGGCGGCGGCGGTAGGATAACGATTTATGATGCTGATGGCGCTACCAACGTGAGTATGTTCGTTACTGGTGGTACTAAGGGTAGTACCAATAATACTTATGCAGCCAATGGTAGTAGTGGATCAAGCACTATATTTAGTCTGCCCTATGCCACTTCCGGTACTTTCACTTCTGCAGTGATTGATTTGGCTGCCAAGGCTAATTTCAGCACCCTAACTTATAACAGAACAACGCCAGCTAACACAGCCCTAACTATTGATGTGCGGGCTGGTAATACTGCTACGCCAGATGGCACATGGACAGCTTGGCAAACTAATATCTCAAATGGCGGCAGTATTACCGCGCTTAATGGCAATCGTTATGTGCAATACCGAGCTAATCTTTCCACTTCAAACACAACAGTCACACCAAGCCTTGATGATATTACTTTTAATTATAGCCAATACTCTGCTTCGGGTAATTTAACTTCTTCGGCATACAACGCCAGTGACGATGCTAATCTTTTTACCAAATTAGCTTGGACCAGCTCAGGCACCTCAGCTAGTGAGCTGGTGCGTTTCCAAGTGCGTACTTCCACCAATGGTAGTGCCTGGTCAAACTGGTGCGGCTATGATGACACTGGCGCTTCTTGTACTGGCAGCAACTATTTCACTTCCAGTCATAATAATGTTGCCCTGTCTTCTGGTAACCCGTTGCGTTCTGGCGGCAACGATCGTTGGTTCCAGTATAAGTTAGTGCTTGATTCTGGTGGCGCGGCTACGCCCCGTTTAAGTGATATCACAGCTACTTATGTAGTGAATGCTCCGCCGGAATTACAAAATATCACTGCCTCGCAAAACGCTAATGGCACTGTGACTATAAATTATCAGGTGCGCGATTCCGATACTTCCACCGGCACAACTACACCAGGTTTTGTGACCCCGTCTTTCCAGTATTGGAACGGCTCCAGTTGGCAAAGTATAACCGCCTTAGCTGGTGGTGATACTGCCAATAAAGCAGTTAATGAAAGTACTTTCACAGCTTACAGCGCCACTTGGACGGCTATTACCGACTTCCCTGGCCAGTATATGAACGGTACAGCCAAAGTGCGTGTGACTGTGAATGATAATGAAGCGGCCAATAATACAGCGATCGCGGAATCAAGTTTGTTTACCCTAGATACCATAGCGCCGACCGGTAGCTCTGTGGTGGTGAATGCCACAACTACGCCAGCAACTTTGACTTTAGCGTCTACAGATAATTCAGCCTTGGAAATGAAGATTTCCTTGAATAGTGATCTGGCCGGCGCTTCTTTCGTAGCCTTTAATAGTTCATCCACTATATCTTTAGCTACCAACCCCGACACGGTTTACGCTCAATTTCGGGATGCTTATGGCAATACCTCAGCCATAGTCAATGCTACCACGCCCGAAATGCCGACCGCGGTCATGATCCAGGACACTTCAAATGTAACGGCCAGCCCAGCTGAATACCGTTTGTTCGTAGCCTGGAAAGCAGTGGCTAATCCGGCTGCGGGCTTTGGTTCGTATAAGGTTTATCGCTCAACTGACCAGAGTACCTGGAATGTGGTAGGCACAGTGAACGACAGACTCACCAATTATTATGGTGATAACTCAGTCGCTACAGGCAC
Source organism: uncultured Gammaproteobacteria bacterium (assembly GCA_964598875.1). GTDB lineage: Bacteria > Patescibacteriota > Patescibacteriia > Veblenbacterales > UBA10138 > UBA10138. The sequence goes on along the minus strand of CAZRDN010000012.1, from coordinate 1,128 downwards.
CACTTATTATTATCGAGTAGTATCCACTGATTCACTAGGCAATCATTCTTTTAATTCAGCCAGTGTGAATGGTATAGCTGATGGTACTCAGAACGGTGGGGAGGGTGGCGGGGGCAATATTCCGCCGGTCATCTCTGGTGTGAGTGTGAGCAATATAACGCCAAGCACGGCTATGGTCACATGGTCGACTGATATCTTATCCGATTCCACTGTTGAGTACGGCTCCGAGGCTTTGGATTATTCAAATCAGGTTGCGGTAAGTTCCATGGTCAATAATGTTACCAGTGTTGGTCAGCACCGGGTGGTCTTGAGCGGTTTGGAAACGCAGGTGCAATATTATTTCCGTGTACGTTCTGCCAATAGCTCAGGCACTGAGGCAGTTGATGATAATAGTGGTAGTGGCTATAACTTTGCTACAACCAAAGGTGCCATTATTAGTGGCACCACTGTGCCCAGTCTTACCAATACCACGGCCCGTATAATTTGGAGCACTGACCACGGAGCTGATAGTTATGTGGTGTATGATAGTGCTTCTGATTTTTCTAGCTCTCAGCAAGTGGGCAATTCAGAACAGGTCGAGAACCATGAAGTTATATTGACCGATCTCACCCCAGGCACGCGTTATTATTTTTATGTGACTTCTGATGATGGTAACAGCATAGCTGAGGACAAGAATGTGATAGATGGCGTTTACAGATATTATCAATTTATCACCACTAATGATGGCAATGGCCCAGTTATTTCCAATATCAGCGCCCAGCCTACTACTACAGGGGCAACCGTTTTTTGGACCACAGATGAAATCGCTAATTCGCAAGTGGAGTATGGCCTGACAACTAGTTATGGCACTTCCACCACCCTTGATAGCACCTTGACCGTGCAGCACAGTGTTACTATCGCTAACCTGACACCAGCCACACTTTATAATTATCGCATTAGAACAGCTGACGCCAATGGCAACCTAGCTCTGTCTGGTAATCAAACATTTACCACAACATCTGCCCAGGATCTGACCGCTCCAGTGATTAGCAATGTGACCACCCAAGGGGTAGCTTTAACCAGTGCTACTGTAACCTGGACCACCAATGAGAGTGCCACTTCGGTGGTTGACTATGGCACCACCTTGTC